>CAJOPM010000209.1 GCA_905236225.1 uncultured Eubacterium sp. | reverse complement strand
GCATATTCAGGCGGACTTGACACCACTGCTATCATCCCCTGGCTTAAGGAAAATTATGATTATGAAGTTATATGCTGCTGCGTAGACTGCGGACAGGATGATGAGCTTGACGGTCTTGAAGAGAGAGCTAAGCTCTCCGGAGCTTCTAAGCTTTATATTGAAGATATTACCGATGAGTTCTGTGACGATTATATTGTACCTTGTGTACAAGCCGGAGCTGTTTATGAAAATAAATATCTCCTTGGAACTTCTATGGCTCGTCCCGGAATTGCTAAACGTCTTGTTGAGATTGCAAGAAAAGAAGGCGCAAGTGCCATCTGCCACGGTGCAACCGGCAAGGGTAATGACCAGATTCGTTTCGAGCTTACCATAAAGGCGCTTGCTCCCGATATCAAGATTATCGCTGCATGGCGTGATGATAAGTGGACACTTGATTCAAGAGAAGACGAAATCGAATATTGCAAAAAGCATGGCATAGACCTTCCCTTCTCAGCTGATTCAAGCTATAGCCGAGACAGAAATCTGTGGCATATAAGTCACGAGGGATTAGAGCTTGAAGATCCTGCTACAGAACCTAATTACGATCACCTTCTTGTGCTTGGCGTTTCGCCTGATAAGGCACCTAACGAGGGCGAATATGTTACCATGACTTTTGAAAAAGGCATCCCGACCTCTGTCAATGGCAAGAAAATGAAGGTTTCAGACATTATAAGAGAGTTGAATCGTCTTGGCGGCAAACATGGTATAGGTATTGTTGATATTGTTGAGAACCGCGTTGTCGGCATGAAATCACGCGGCGTATATGAGACTCCGGGCGGCACTATTCTTATGGAAGCTCATGATCAGCTTGAAGAATTGGTATTAGACAGAGATACTATGCGCACGAAAAAAGATATGGGCAACCTCATGGCTCAGATTGTCTATGAAGGTAAATGGTTTACACCTCTTAGAGAGGCTGTTCAGGCATTTGTCGAATCTACTCAGCAGTATGTAACCGGTGAAGTTAAATTTCGCTTATACAAGGGCAATATAATAAAAGCCGGAACCACATCGCCTTATTCACTTTACAGTGAATCACTTGCATCCTTTACTACCGGTGAGCTTTACGATCACCATGATGCAGAAGGCTTTATTACACTCTTTGGACTTCCGCAAAAGGTTAGAGCAATGAAAATGGCTGAAATAAATAAAAATAACAAATAACATCAATTAATAAAGCAGGTGGAATTGCCAAAATTGCAATTCCACCTTATTTTTTCATAACCTCCAAATACTATAATGCCATTTTTTCGCAGCTTAGTTCATCTGTATAATGCTCATTTTCCCTATATTCTTCTATTAACGCTTCTATTGTTTTTTTATTAAAGAGATGCGCAAACTCATCATCATAAACAGAATGTTCGTGAAGCCTTGTATATACAACCCACTCCGGCACCTGTGTTTGAAATACCAAATTATCAACAAAATTCTGCAAAAATGATTTATCTCTGGATAGGGCACCTTCGGATTCATACATCTGGGTAAGCAAGTACACTTTTTGAATTAATTTACCCGGAAGCAAGCAATATCTTGCCGCTATTGATATTAAAATCCAGTCTTCATCAGAAAATTCATACTCATGATTGGCAAATTGCGGATTTACAATTCCACCACAAATTCCTACATAATATGCAACGACCGCTAAGCACTTACGGTAGTGTGCTATTCCCTTTGGATGAATTGAATTATCTATTCTGCAGGATAATCTGTTATCACGTTTTGAGAAAACAATATGCGGACCTTTTGCCGGCGGCTTCGGCATTCTTTGCTCCGTAATATAGCATTCAGTTCGCATCTTATTTTCAAATTCATTATATACAAGCTGTGGCAAATCAGAGATTTTGGTCCATCTGGTCTTGTTTGCAAACAAAAACTTCTTAAGAGCCGTCTTTTCTTTATCAGATATCAAAAGACCGATATTACCATCTTCTTCGAGCAATCTTAGTATCTTATCCCTTCTAATGATATTTCCCATCATTAACCCTCCTGATGTTTATCTGATACTTTAGTACTAAAAACTTTCTATATTCTACCAAATAATTTTTAATTATTCCACAACTTTTTTAGACAACCTTTTTTATTTGCCTAAAAGGGAGCTAAAAAAGGGGGCTCTTTTTGCTAAGAGCCCACTTAATTCAAGTCTCGCTCGCGAGACTTGGCGCGGGATTTGCGTCAGCTTTAGCTGACATATTTCATGTGCAAATCCCTGCGCATC
>CAJOPM010000208.1 GCA_905236225.1 uncultured Eubacterium sp. | reverse complement strand
GATACATAAATAGATAAAGAGCAACTGCTTAACCGACTGCAGAAGCTCTTTATCTATACTGTTCTGTGTCCATTGGACTGTACCTTTATACCTTTCCTACATCAAATTGGTTCGTCAATACCCGTAACCTGACTTGTTTTCCTTGGGCGTCTCGGACGTGTAACAAAACCAGCTGGCGTTCACTCCTAAAAATCTATATATCGCCACGGTAGCTATCAAATTTCGAATACTGCTCCTCCCCAAAAGATGTATGGAGAAACAATTTCTGGTTACTGCTAAATCCTCTGCCAAATCTTAATGGCCTAAACTAAATGTCCCGGTGGTCTGTACCTCTCTTTCTTAGAATTCGAACTAATGAATTAATTGTCTGGTGGAATCTACCTCCTTCTTAATCTCTACTAGTTCCTTTTGTTGAAATAATAATATCATGAAGCTTCAGATAAGTCAACAAGAAATTTGAAAAAAAGCAAATTGTATTAAAATTAACTAATTATTAAAACAATTTATACAAATTGACAGAAATAATCCTCTTGTTTTGCATCAAATAACATTTGGGTAATAAAAAGTTCATAGTTAATTCATGGTATATTTGGTTGTTTATAGCCCATAATAGTGTTAAAATATTTTTTGTTTATTGTTTAAGAAGCCTTATTATCATAAGGCAATAATTAAGGAACAGGTGTATTTATGAGTTTATCAGAGAAGATATTCGGTACGCATTCTCAAAGAGAATTAAAAAGAGTTAAGCCTATAGTTGACAAGATTGAGAGTCTGCGTCCTAAGATGCAGGAACTTAGTGACGAAGAGCTTAAGGCTAAGACCGAAGAATATAAGCAGCGTTATCAAAATGGTGAGAGTTTAGATGATTTGCTTCCTGAAGCGTTTGCTACTGTCAGAGAAGCAGCTAAGCGCGTTCTTAATATGGAGCACTTTAGAGTGCAGCTTATTGGTGGAGTAGTGCTTC
The DNA here is from genome assembly GCA_905236225.1 of uncultured Eubacterium sp. Classification (GTDB taxonomy): domain Bacteria; phylum Bacillota; class Clostridia; order Lachnospirales; family Lachnospiraceae; genus Eubacterium_C. The sequence continues at coordinate 6,456 of CAJOPM010000208.1, read as the reverse complement.
ATCAGGGACGTATTGCCGAAATGAAGACAGGTGAAGGTAAGACTTTAGTTTCTACCCTGCCGGCATACCTTAATGCTTTAGCCGGCGAAGGTGTTCATATTGTAACGGTCAATGATTATCTGGCAAAGCGTGATGCAGAGTGGATGGGACAAGTACATGAGTTCTTAGGACTTAGCGTTGGCGTTGTCCTTAATGATATGGAACATGATGAAAGGCAGGCAGCATATGCCTGTGATATTACATATGTCACCAATAATGAATTGGGATTTGATTATCTTAGAGATAATATGGTTATTTACAAAGAACAGCTTGTACAAAGAGGTCTTTGCTATGCCATAATCGATGAGGTAGACTCGGTTCTTATTGATGAAGCCAGAACACCGCTTATTATATCCGGACAAAGCGGCAAGTCTACGAAGCTTTACGAGGCTTGCGACATTTTGGCAAAACAGATGGAAAGAGGCGCAGATCTGCCTGAATTTTCCAAGATGGATGCCATTATGGGTATTGTCCAGGAAGAGAGTGGAGATTTTATAGTCAGTGAGAAAGATAAGATTGTAAATCTTACACAAGAAGGTGTTAAGAAAGTAGAAAGATTCTTCAAAATAGACAATTTGGCAGATCCTGAGAATCTTGAGATTCAGCATAATATCATTCTTGCGTTAAGGGCACATAATCTTATGTTTAAGGATCAGGATTATGTAGTTAAGGATGATCAGATTCTTATTGTCGATGAATTTACAGGTCGTATTATGCCCGGACGTCGCTATTCAGACGGACTTCATCAGGCAATTGAAGCTAAAGAGCATGTTAAGGTAAAAAGGGAAAGTAAGACTTTGGCTAATATTACTTTTCAGAATTTCTTTAATAAATACTCTAAAAAATGCGGTATGACCGGTACTGCGCTTACAGAAGAGCAGGAGTTTAGAGATATTTACGGTATGGATGTTATTGAAATTCCTACTAATCTGCCTATTAAGAGAAAAGACTTAGAGGATGCCGTATACAAGACAAAGAAAGAAAAATTCAAGGCTGTTGTAGAAGAAATTAAAGCAGCACATGAGGTGGGACAGCCGGTGCTGGTAGGTACAATTACGATAGAGACCTCTGAACTTCTTAGCGAGATGCTTAAAAGGGAAGGAATTTCTCATAATGTACTTAATGCTAAGTTCCACGAGCAGGAGGCACAGATAGTAGCGGATGCCGGAGCGAAAGGAGCTGTAACTATTGCAACTAATATGGCCGGCCGTGGTACTGATATTAAGCTGCCTGATGAAGTTATCGAGATGGGCGGTCTTAAGATAATCGGTACTGAAAGACATGAATCAAGGCGTATTGATAATCAGCTTAGAGGTCGTGCCGGAAGACAGGGCGATCCGGGAGAATCAAGATTTTACATTTCATTGGAAGATGATCTTATGAGGCTCTTTGGATCTGAGAAGCTTCTTAATATGTTTAATGCATTAGGAGTTCCTGAAGGTGAACAGATAGAGCATAAGATGCTTTCTAATGCCATTGAGAAGGCTCAAAAGAAGATTGAAGGTAATAACTTCGGAATAAGAAAGAATCTTCTTGAATATGATCAGGTTATGAATGATCAAAGAGAGATTATATATACGGAACGCAGAAAAGTATTAGATGGAGAGAGCATGAGAGACTCCATCTATAAGATGATTACAGACTGCGTAGAGACGGCTGTAGATACATGTATCACAAAAGATATCGAGAAAGCTGATTGGGATTTGCAAGAGCTTAATCAGATTCTTATACCTCTTGTTCCGATTGCGCCTGTAGATGAAGAGAGAATATCGGATATTAAAGATGTAAATGCGCTTAAGCAGGAACTTAAAGAAGAGGCTGTTGAAGCATATGAGGAAAAAGAATCAGAATTTCCGGATGAAGAGGCAATCAGAGAGCTCGAGAGAGTTGTTTTGCTTAAAGTTATCGATCGCAAGTGGATGGATCATATAGATGATATGGATCAGTTAAGACAAGGTATCGGACTTCAGGCATATGGACAAAGAGATCCGGTTGTTGAATACAAAATACAGGGCTTTAATATGTTTGATGAGATGACCCAGGCTATTGAAGAAGATACTGTAAGACTTATGTTCCATGTCAAAGTCGAGCAAAAAGTCGAAAGAGAAGAAGTGGCACAGGTAACCGGAACCAATAAAGATGAGTCGGCAAACAGCGGTCCTAAGAAACGTAAAGATGCCAAGATTTATCCTAACGATCCGTGTCCTTGCGGAAGCGGCAAGAAATATAAACAGTGCTGCGGAAGAAAAATAGTATAATTTACTGCATAACAAAAATGAAAGCTATCGCATAAATTTTGCGATAGCTTTTTGTATTTGTGCAACTATTTTTCATCGCCGTCAATAAAACGCATTTTGCCTTTTTCCACGTTTTTCAAAGGATTAGCAACTGTACCTGTCTTTTTGCCGTTGAGAAGCTTAAGACATTTAGGACATAATGTACCGAAGGTGACTTGCGCTCCGCAGCGTGAGCAGTACGAACCGGACATAGCACCTGCACTGCCGAATTCTTTATATTCCATACGACCTTCTCTGATCCAGGCCTTAACCTTCTTTACAGGTATATCGAATTTTTCTGCTACATCATATTCATTAACATCATATGCTCTGACATAATCTCGAACCTGACTGAACAGAACTGCATCCTTACATGCCGGACATATGTCACCGGGGTAATCATTAGGGATAGAACGCCCGCAGTTCTCGCAGCGTTTGACTCGATTCTCTTCAAATAGCATTTTATCTACATTGTATGTTGCCATTAAAACAGCCCCTTTAATACTGTAATATTTTGTTGGCATAGCAATGATATAATATTACCTAGTCACAGATTATGAGCGCAACTAAGACAAATATCATCTAGCGCCTATGTTTAATTAACAGGCGAAGGAATTCTCTGCTCTGCTATACATTAATATAGCACAAATCAGAAAGTATGTCAGCGAAAATTTAGCGAAATAAAGCTAGTTTACTTGAATTTTTTGACAGTAACAAGTATTATAAAATATATGGTATTTTGACACGCTTAGGAGGCGACGTTATTTGCTGTTATGAGTATACGGGGACTTTGTAGGAGTATTGGAGGTATTCACCATGGAACGCAGAGCCGATGATTTATTAAAAGCATTCTATTCAAAGTATATACTTGTTTTGGAGATTGATTTAGAGAACGATACTTTGACTCAATTATATAAGAATAATGATGTTGATAACGATCAGGAGAACCTTTTTGAAAGATATTCAAGGTTTAATGATTGGTATTGTGATGAGAGAGTAGAAGCTGATTGTAGAGCGGATCGCAAGCAAAAGGGCACACTTGAGTATATCAGGGATCAGCTTTTTAGGCATGACTATTATGAGACCGTTTATACAGTAGATACGGCAAAATGGCGTAAGTCAACATTTATTTCGACGCAAAGGTCTTCCGATGGGCAGTGCGTAAAAGCTCTTTTATGCTTTGAAGAAGAGAGCAATTACAGAGCTATCAAGCTTAAACGCCTTGAGATGGAGAACTGTGAATACACGCAGCTGATATCAGCGCTTGCTGTCAAAGAATTCATACTTTATAGCTGGGATGTCAGTGATGATACATATGTATGTATTTGGAGAAATCCCAAAACAGGTGAGAGATTTGATAAATATCAGATTGAAGGATATGGATTTTCGGATCATATGATGCAGCTTATCGTGCGGGAAGTTTATGACCAGGATCAAGAGCCGCTGCTCAGAATTATGAACAGAGATCTTATTAAGAAGGAGCTTTGTGACAGAGCTGATTTTTCGGTTAATTTTAGAGCTAAGACTGAGGATGGCGCGCGTTTTTGCCGCGCAAGATTTATAAAATACGGGACAGCTGATGAAGTTAAGAAGATTTTAGTGGCGGTTTCGGATGCTGATGAGAGAGTGCGCGAAGAGATGCAAAGACGCAGCATAGTAGAGGATGCGCTTCTTGAAGCAAGACATGTTAATGAGGCTAAGAATATGTTCCTATCAAACATGTCTCATGATATCAGAACGCCCCTTAATGCAGTAGTTGGATATGCTTCATTGGCAATGGCAGATATAGATCAAGAAGATAAGCTTAAGGATTACCTTAATAATATTTTGGTTTCCAGCAGACAGCTTGTACGTCTTGTTAATGATGTCCTTGATTTGGTAAGGATTGAGAGCGGGCGTATTATGATTGAAGAAAATGCTGAAGATATCAAGCAGATAGTAGAAGAGTTAAGAGAGATAATCAGACCGCAGGTAGAAAGCAAAAAATTAAAATTTGTATTAGATGAGTATTCTATTAGAGATACTAAGATTTACTGCGACAAGCTAAGATTTATTCAGATTATGCTTAATCTGCTGAAAAACGCTGTTAATTATACACCGGAGGGCGGTACTGTTACCTTTGAGATTACACAAAGAGACTATGCGCCGAAAGGTTATGTCGCATATAAGTTTTTAATAAGCGATACGGGTGTAGGAATGAGCGAAGAATTCCAAAGCCGAGTATTTGAACCGTTTGAAAGAGAGAGTAACTCTACAAAGAGCGGTATATTCGGAACAGGATTAGGACTTACAATAGTAAGACAACTGGTACAGATGATGGGTGGAACCGTATCCTTTAAGAGCGTCGAAGGAGAAGGCACAACATTCCTTGTGTTCTTAGAATTTGCAATTCAAGAAGAAGATGGAACAAGAGCTGAGTACAAAGCCAGTGAGCAGACAATAAATGATGAACATCTTGCTGAAGAATCAGCCAAAGAGCTCAAGCATTTGGAATTTGAAGATAAGAGATTTTTGGTTGTTGAGGATAATGACATCAACAGAGAAATCCTTAAAGAGATTATGAGACGACTTGGCGCAGAAGTTGATGATGTTAGTGACGGTAATCAGGCCGTAGACAGAATCAGATGTGCCGATCCGGGATATTATGACTGCGTACTTATGGATGTGCAGATGCCGGTTATGGATGGATGTGAAGCTACGCGAAAAATCAGACAGTTACCTGATGAGAAACGTGCCAGCACTGCAATTATAGGCGTTAGTGCTAATACATTTAAAGAAGATAGAAAGAAAGCAAATGAGGCCGGCATGGACGGTTATGTGGCTAAGCCGATTAATTTGTCGGAACTTAAGAAAATTATTATAGATGTGATAGAACATGATAGTTGAAATATGTGAAATGGGAATGCTCATTGCCTTTGGGTGTTCATGGCCTTTTAATATTGCCAAATCCCTTAGAGAAAAAACGACAGCCGGGAAGAGCATATTATTTGAGGTTTTTATAGAAATAGGTTATATACTGGGAATTATAGGCAAGATATGGGATGGTGAGTTCGTTTCCGTTCCGACACCGTTTTATTTCGTGGATGCGATTATGGTAGCTGTAGATATGATGCTTTATTATAGGAACTGGAAGTTGGATCAGGCTAGAAGTAGGTGCGCATGATGCAAGATTTTGATTTGTCAATGGAAGATATGCCGTCTGATAAGAGCGAAGCTAAGAATGCTAAGACAAGTTCAGGCAAGGAAATGAAGATGACGGTAACACAAGTCTTCAAAAAAGATGGCAAGCGGTATGCTTTTGTAGCATTTTCGGATGAAAAAAGAGTGGCCGAAGGGCGGATTCCGGAATGCAAGATAACTTCCGCCACTGACTTTACTAAGCAAGAAATTATGCAGCTTGAGAATTATATGCGGCGCAATACTGAAACTTTATGGGAAATGGCAAACAAAGTTAACGTGATGGATGCGTTTATGGGCAGATAATAATTTACAAATACGAAGCGGCGCCTCGTGGCGCCGCTATTCTATTAAATCAAAATCACATTTTAACAGGAATTTTCTGGTCATATTATCCCAAGCGCGGTCTATCGTTTTATCGATAGAGAAAATTCTGTGAGAAACTCCGCTTGTGCAGATAAGCAGTCCTCTTTTAAGCCTGAAATTCATATATAATCCGGTAACTTCATCTGCGGAAAATCTTGGATTAATGGCAGAAACGGTTTTTGCAAGATTATCAGGTGAAAGTTTAAATGTAAAATGAAATGATCCACCTTCCCGAAGATCATGCATAAGGCTTATGCATTTTTCTCTAAGGTATGAGAATGGGAGACAGTCACAATCGTTAAGCCCAAGGCTCTTTGTATCGCCGTCCGATAGTGCGCCGGAATTAATGTGCCCATCGATTTTATATGTGGCAAGAGAGGATATCATAGCCTCTTCAAGTAAAAATTTGTCAAATCTGGTGGTGTGAAGCAACGTGTGAAGAAATTGCTCCACATTGGTTATTTGCATAGTAATCATATTAATCTCCCAAAATTTATAAAAGAGCAAGAAAACCCACTGCCTTTAGGCGGTGGGTGCACTTGAGCGAGGTGCGGGGCCTGGGCCCCGTACCTCGCAAGGCACGAAGTGCCGCTTTTAT
>CAJOPM010000207.1 GCA_905236225.1 uncultured Eubacterium sp. | reverse complement strand
TAGGAGAGAGTAGATGAAGAAATATTATATAGCTCATATATTAATTTCAATAGCTTCAATAATTTTATTTGTGACACTGGCATATCAATTAAATAATTATAAGCTTTTAAGCATTATGTGTGTTCCAATAATTATAAGCGGAATATGGATTAATTCGGTGCGGCGCAGACGTAAGAATCAAGAGTGAAATGATGAAGATGGCACAGGAAATATACACAAAGCAAAAAACAAAGGTATATGTGTGATGTTTTTTGCAAGTGGGGATATAAGCTATACCGTTGTTACTAAATGAGGTGTATTATGATGGGTGATAATAAGAATTTAAAAAAGATTGTTGCAAAAAATCTTATTTGTTGGATTGTTGCAATGTTTTTTTGGATAGTATTTGAAGCAGTACAAAAAAATTATAATATGATAATTTGGGCTATTGTTATTCCGGGGGTAGGAGGAGTGATATCGTTATTAATTGCTGTAAAGAGATTTAAGAAGAAAAATAATAATTTTTAGGTATCGTTTTGTTGAATATATGTATAACATAGCTAAGATATCACACTTATTTGCTAGTGCCTGTGAGTGTAAAATATCTTAGCTATATTACATATTTGACAAATATGATATATGTGCAAGGAGAAAGTATTGTAATTTGGGAGACGGATGTGGAAGGACTGTCATCAAGTATAGAAAAAGATTATGTTAATGGTAATGAGGCAATTGTTCAAATAAGCACAGACGACAGTTTAAAAGCGGTTACTTGGGCAGATGAAAATCTGGAATTTTTTGTAGCTGTTTCAAATGAAACCAAGAGCGAAATGATGAAGATTGCACAGGGATTATACACAAAGTAGAAACATCCTCAAATCCTAAGCAGGATTTGAGGATGTTTTTTGTTTTAACCATTAAGCTTGATGCCGCTGAGTAATCCGGAGAGACTGGTTGAAACCGCTTCGCCGGAAATATATTCAACGCTCTTTTTACTTGCCTTATCAGATGAAGCATCTTGGTGTCCGTCATCTTCAATAAGAGCCTTCATACTAAGAGAAACCTTGCCCTCGTCAATCTTGGTAATCTTAGCTTTGATTATTTGTCCTTCCTTAAGCACATCTGCTGGTGATGAAATACGCTTGAGCGCAATCTGTGATATATGAACGAGACCTGATACGCCGTCGCCAAGCTCGATAAATGCACCGTAAGGCATAATTGATTCTACCTTACCTTCTATAATATCGCCGACATTAAGTGAACTAAGCTTAGCCTCTTTCTTTTGATTGCGGTGCATTATTTCAACTTCCTTGCCGGACATAACCAATCTCATCTTTTCGCGATCAGCTGTGATAATCACAACTTCTAATGTTTGGCCAAGCAGTTTGTTGGTATCTTCAATATATGAGATGCTGATCTGCGAAGCGGGGATGAAACCGCGAATTTCCTCAACATAAGCAATAACGCCCTTTGGCACAATGCCCTTAATCTTGACTTTGAAGACTTCCTTGTCATCACGCATTTGCTGCAGCTTAAGCCATGTTGGGTCATCTGCTCCCTCATCCGGTGCATTGGCTAATGATTCTTCGATTTCCTGTTCATAATCTTTCATGGTTTCAGTTTCTGACATAATATGATTAATCTCCTTTGTAATAATAATATCTGAATTAAATGGATGCATACAGCATTTACCTACATATTTTAGCAAATAAACATAAAAAATTCACTATATTTTTTTTAGAAAGTGTTGACAATAAAATTTCTAAGTGGTACATTAAGTGACAGGATATTAGCACTCTTAATTATCGAGTGCTAACAATGTGAAACAGAGGTAATATATGAGCGATAACGGTCAACTTAATGAAAGAAAAGTAAAAATCCTTAACGCCATAATCAAGAATTATCTTGAAACCGGAGAGCCTGTAGGGTCGCGTACCATATCAAAAATTGACGATATGAATGTATCACCTGCCACTATCAGAAATGAAATGTCAGATTTAGAAGAGCTCGGATATATAGTTCAGCCACATACGTCTGCCGGCAGGATTCCCTCGGATAAGGGATATAGATTCTATGTCGATAACCTTATGCAGCAAAAGGATAGAGAGATTAATAAAATGCAGGACTTTGTCATAGAACATACACAAAAAGTTGAGAAGGTCCTTAAACAAGTAGCAAAACTGCTTGCCAATAATACCAACTATACGACGCTTGTTACATCGCCTCAAGCCAAGAAGAATACTGTTAAGTTTATTCAGTTATCCGAGGTTTCACAAGATCAGATATTATGTGTCATAGTTTTAGATGGAAACATAGTCAGAAACAAGGTACTTAATCTTGATGAGGGACTTGATTCAGAGACAGTACTTAAGCTTAATATTTTACTCAATACCAGCCTTAATGGTCTTAGCATGGAGGAAATTAACTTAGGTACAATAGCAAAGCTTAAGGAAAGCGCCGGAATTCACAGCGGTATAGTAAGCCAGGTGTTAGATGCTGTAGGAGAGGTTATCTCTGAGGGCAAGGAACTTGAGATTTATACCAGCGGCGCAACTAATATATTTAAGTATCCTGAGCTTACAGATTCACAAAGTGCAACAGATTTACTTAATGCATTAGAGGAAAAGAGTCAGCTTATAGAGCTTGTTAATGATATAAATGAAAGCGAAGTTGAGGGTGATACGAATATCAGAGTTATGATTGGAAATGAGTCCCCGATGGAGAATATGAAAGATTGCTCGATTGTTACTGCCACTTATGATATCGGAGGTGGCATGAAAGGTACAGTCGGTATAATCGGTCCTAAGCGTATGGATTATGAGAATGTTATGGATAATCTTAGAACGCTCAAAGTTCAGCTGGATGATATTTTTAATAAACCGGATAATTAGCGAATTTTACGAATAGAATTTTAGGAGGTAGGAATATGGCAAAAGCTAATAAAGAGGCTACTAAACCCAAGAAAGATGCTAGCATAGATGAGGCCGCAGAAGAAGAAAAAGAAAAATGTGATCAATCTGATAATAATGAATCAGAGGAGTTAGAAGAAGAAAATCAGCAAAGCGGGGATGAAACGGCTCAATCAAATGAAGAGCCAAAAGAAGATAAAAAGCCTAAAAAGAGTAAAGAACAAGAAAAGATAGAAGAGTTAAACGATAGAATTACTCGTCAGATGGCAGAGTTTGACAACTTCAGAAAGAGAAGTGAAAAAGAAAAATCTCAAATGTATGAAGTCGGTGCCAAAGATGTCATAGAAAAGATTCTTCCGGTTGTTGACAATTTTGAGAGAGGGTTAGATGCATTAAGTGATGAAGAAAAAGAAAGCCCGTTTGCAGATGGAATGGATAAAATTTATAAGCAGCTGCTAACGATGCTTGAAGAACTCGATGTTAAGGAAATCGATGCATTAGGTAAACCCTTCGACCCTGAACTTCATAATGCAGTAATGCATATAGAAGATGAATCACTTGGAGAAAATGAGGTGGCACAGGTACTTCAAAAGGGTTACACCTATAGAGACAGTGTCGTAAGACATAGTATGGTACAGGTAGCAAATTAGCAATTATTTATTAAAAATCAGTATATAGAATTCACAAGGAGGAAAAGGAAATGGGAAAAATAATAGGAATTGACTTAGGAACAACAAATAGTTGTGTAGCTGTTATGGAAGGTGGTAAGCCGGTAGTTATTGCCAATACCGAAGGCGCAAGAACAACACCTTCAATCGTAGCATTTACAAAGACAGGTGAGAGATTAGTAGGTGAGCCTGCAAAGCGTCAGGCAGTAACTAACGCTGAAAAAACCATTGCATCAATCAAGCGTGACATGGGTACAGATAACAAGAAAGATATTGATGGAAAGAAATATTCACCGCAGGAAATTTCAGCTATGATTTTACAGAAGTTAAAAGCTGATGCTGAAGGATATTTAGGTGAAAAGGTAACAGAGGCTGTTATTACCGTTCCTGCATATTTCAATGATGCTCAGCGTCAGGCTACAAAGGATGCAGGAAAGATTGCAGGTCTTGATGTAAAACGTATTATCAACGAGCCTACAGCTGCTGCACTTGCATACGGACTTGATAATGAAGGCGAGCAGAAAATCATGGTTTACGATCTTGGTGGTGGTACATTTGACGTATCAATTATTGAGATTGGCGAGGGTGTTATCGAGGTTCTTTCAACTTCAGGTGATAACAGACTCGGTGGTGATGATTTTGATCAGAAGATTACCGATTATATGCTTTCAGAATTCAAGAAACAAGAAGGCGTAGATCTTTCTACTGATAAGATGGCTCTTCAGAGATTAAAAGAGGCAGCAGAAAAAGCCAAGAAAGAGCTTTCTTCAGCAACGACTACAAATATTAACCTTCCGTTCATTACTGCAACAGCAGAAGGACCGAAGCATTTCGATATGAACCTTACAAGAGCTAAATTCGATGAACTAACACATGATCTTGTAGAAAGAACAGCAGTACCTGTTCAAAATGCACTTAAGGATGCAGGAATCACAGCTTCAGAGCTTGGAAAAGTTCTTCTTGTCGGTGGTTCTACACGTATTCCTGCCGTACAAGATAAAGTTAAATCACTTACGGGACATGAGCCGAACAAATCACTTAACCCTGATGAGTGTGTTGCCCTTGGAGCTTCAATTCAAGGTGGTAAACTTGCAGGAGATGCAGGCGCAGGTGAAATTCTTCTTCTTGATGTTACACCGCTTTCACTTTCAATCGAGACTATGGGTGGTGTTGCAACAAAGCTTATTGAGAGAAATACTACAATTCCTACAAAGAAGAGCCAGATATTCTCAACTGCAGCTGATAATCAGACAGCCGTTGATATTAATGTAGTACAAGGTGAGAGACAATTTGCCAGAGATAATAAATCCCTTGGACAGTTCAGATTGGATGGAATACCGCCGGCAAGAAGAGGTGTTCCGCAAATTGAAGTCACATTTGATATTGATGCAAACGGTATTGTTAATGTATCGGCAAAGGATCTTGGTACAGGTAAAGAGCAGCATATTACCATCACAGCAGGATCAAATATGTCAGAGGAAGATGTAGATAGAGCAGTTAAGGAAGCTGCTGAATTCGAGGCTCAGGATAAGAAGAGAAAAGAAGCTATAGATACAAGAAACGATGCAGATTCATTTGTATTCCAGACAGAAAAAGCTTTAGAAGAAGTTGGAGCAAATCTTGATCCGGCTGATAAATCTGAGGTTGAAGCAGATCTTAAAGCTCTTAAAGATATGGTAGAAGCTCATGAAAATGCAGAAGAGATGACAGAAGACCAGGTTTCTGAAATGAAGGCTGCTAAAGAAAAATTAACACAGAGCGCACAGAAAGTGTTTGCTAAGATGTATGAAAATGCCCAGGCTCAGCAGGGCGGACCGGCTCCTGATATGGGAAATATGGGTCAGGGAGCAGCTGATACATCATCTGCAGGTTCTGACGATGATGTGGTTGATGCTGACTATAAAGAGGTGTAATAAAATAAATGGCAGAGCAGAAAAGAGATTATTATGAGGTATTAGGTGTCGATAGGGGTGCCGATGATGCCACAATTAAAAAAGCATACAGGTCTCTGGCAAAGAAATATCACCCGGACATGAATCCGGGTGATAAAGAGGCTGAGAAGAAATTTAAAGAAGCCTCAGAAGCCTACGCTGTTCTGAGTGATAGTGACAAGAGACGTCAGTACGACCAGTTTGGTCATGCTGCATTTGAAGGCGGCGGCGGTGGCGCCGGCGGGTTCGACTTCTCAGGAATGGATATGGGAGATATTTTTGGTGATATCTTCGGAGATTTATTCGGAGGTTCAAGAAGAAGATCTTCTAATGAGCCGAGAAAGGGAGCTAATCTAAGAGCAGTAGTAAAAATATCCTTTGAAGAAGCTATTTTCGGCTGTGAGAAGGAACTTGAGATTAGTCTTAAGGATCAGTGCCCAACCTGTCATGGCAGCGGAGCCAAACCGGGATCAACGCCTCTTACTTGCTCGAAGTGTGGTGGTAAGGGTAAGGTAATGTATACATCACAGTCACTTTTTGGCGTGATGCAGAATGTACAGACTTGTCCTGACTGTCAAGGCAGCGGTAAGGTCATTAAGGAAAAATGCGTAGATTGTCACGGCGAAGGCTATATTTCAAATCGTAAGAAGATTTCGGTATCTATCCCTGCCGGAATCGATGATGGTATGAGCGTACGTATCAGAGATAAAGGCGAGCCCGGAACCAACGGTGGTCCTAGAGGTGATTTATTGGTACAGGTTAGTGTAAACAGACATCCAATCTTCCAAAGACGAGATATGGATTTGTTTTCTACGGTGCCGCTTTCAATTGCCCAGGCAACGCTAGGCGGTGAAATTAAGCTTAATACTATAGATGGTGACGTGGTATATGAGGTTAAGCCCGGAACTCAGACTGATACGAGAATTCGTCTAAGAGGAAAAGGAGTACCGTCTCTTAGAAACAAGAACTCAAGAGGAGATCAGTATGTAACATTCGTTATTCAAGTGCCTACAAAGATAAGTGAAGAGGCGCGTCAGGCACTAACTACTTTTGATGAACTGACAGACAATTCATTGGAAAAAAGCAGACAAGAAATTCAATCAAGCGGCGACAGTGCTGAAAAACATAAGGGAAGATTTGGCAGACGGAAGAAATAAAAAACAGGATTGAAACATTGATATCAGTGTTTCAATCTTTTTTTGCAATATTTTGTTAATATTTTGTTGAAACGTATAACTATATATTGTATAATCAATCTGTGTGAACGGTTGAATTGTCTATATCGTGTGATTTGAAGGGAGTTAAGATTAGATGGACTGGTCAGGATTATCAGCAGGTCAGGAAACATCTCAGATGGATTTTGACCCTGAAACAATGTCACCGGAGGTTATGAGACAGCAACTTGAGCATCTTCAGGAAGAGAAGAAGAGATTTGCAAGTTGCCAAAGACAGTTTGAGATCAGACTAGAATTTGAGAAAAAAAGGATTAAAGCTGAGGGAGAGCTTTTCGAGAAGAAGTGGAAGAAGCTTGAGAGTGAGATGAGAGCTATTGCCACAGAGAGAGATAGACTTAACAGACAAAAACGTGACTTCTACGAGATGCTTGATAATCAGCCCGAGCCGGATGCCGCATGTGGCGCCATATTCTTTAAGGGAGTGGCTTCTGAGCTTGCATTAAAGAAGCGTTACAAGGATTTGGTGAAGATTTTTCATCCGGACAATGTATGTGGTGATATTCACACCATACAGGAGATTAATCGAGAAT
>CAJOPM010000206.1 GCA_905236225.1 uncultured Eubacterium sp. | reverse complement strand
TTTAGGGTAACCCCGACTGAGACCAGTTTGTTATAACCCCTACCTTCGCTACGCTTAGAGGAAGGGGGCTTATCCGACTGAGATAAAACATAGCCAAAAAAATGCGAAGGGAGCTAATCCCTTCGCTTGAGTTCATTATGAATTTACGATGTCCTTTAAAGCTTTTCCAGCCTTAAACTTAGGTGCATTAGATGCCGGTATCTTAATTTCCTCTTTTGTCTGAGGATTTCTACCAGTTCTAGCTGCTCTATGAGAAACCTCAAAAGTACCGAAACCTACAAGCTGAATCTTCTCTCCCTTCTTCAGCTCCTCAGCTACAACGGTTGTGAATGCCTTCAATGCTTTTTCTGCGTCTTTCTTAGATAAGTCAGCCTTCTCAGCAATTGCAGAAACTAATTCTGTTTTGTTCATTTGAATACTCCTCCTAATGGTTTGTTAAGGTTGTTTACGCCTTTGAATAAATTTATATCAGTTACCCCTAGGTTTGTCAAGGGTTTTCGGGCTTTTTTGCTATTTTTCGCAATTTTTTTGCAATATTTTTGCAATATTTAGGTAAAATAGACCTTCTAAATCTGCTTTGCTACTTACTCTGCGTTCAAAATTCCATCAACAAGTTCCTTTAAAGCTGCCGAAAGTGCTTCCCCCTTTGTTTTGGCAGACTCAAAATCATTGCCTCGTATACCGTAATACATTTTAAGTTTCGGCTCTGTTCCGGATGGCCTTACGCACACCCATGCTGCATTTTCAAGCTCATAATAAAGTACATTTGATTTCGGAAGAGATGTTTTGCTTATGCTGTTGTCTTTGCAGTCAAGCCTCTCATCTTTGCGATAATTTCTTATAGCCAGCACATCATACTCACCAATTTTCTTAGGCGGTTTTTCTTCAAGCACATCAAGAACCGACTGAATTTTCTCAATTCCGGCTTTGCCTTCTAACGTTATTGAATAAACGTCATCTTTGTAATAGCCGTATTTATCGTATATTCCTACCATTACATCCCACAATGATTTCCCCTGTGACATATAATAAGCTGCTGCCTGTGAGAGCATCATTGTTGCTGCCACGGCGTCCTTGTCCCTGGCATAAGTTCCGGGAAGGCACCCATAGCTTTCCTCCATGCCAAATACATAGCTTCCTGTATGTTCCTTTTCGTATTCAAGCATTTTTTGTCCTATATACTTAAATCCGGTTAAAACCTCTTCAAGCTTCGCATTGTAGTTATCAGCTATTGCATCTAGCATATTTGTTGTAACAATTGACTTAACAAGTCTTGCATCAGACGGCATGTTCCCGCTATCTGTTCGTCTTTCGCAAATGTATTCCCCAATCAGGCATCCCGACATATTACCGGTAAGTGAATGGTATTTACCTGCTGTCTCGCGCACATATACTCCCAATCTGTCTGCATCCGGATCGGTTGCCATTATTATATCCGCATCTTCCTTGATTGCAATATCCATTGCAAGTGTAAATGCTTCCTGACTTTCGGGGTTCGGATAATTTACTGTTGGGAAATTGCCATCCGGTTTCTCCTGCTGCGGCACAACAAAGACATTCTCAAATCCGATCTCTTTTAGCAGGCGTCTTACCGGTTTATTGCCGGTTCCATGAAGCGGCGTAAATACAATCTTAATATTTTTTTGATATTTATCTATAGCATCCTGATCTGTAATCAAAGCCTTAAGTTCTTTTATGTAGGCGTCATCCAGCTCCTTACCTATCACCTGATAGAGCCCTGCTTTAACTGCATCCTCTTTGCTCATAGTCTTTGGATATGAATAATCATCTATCGCTTTAACCTTGTCCATGATTCCCACATCGTGCGGAGGCGTAATTTGAGCGCCGTCAGACCAATACACCTTGTATCCGTTATACTTTGCAGGATTGTGGCTGGCTGTGATATTTATTCCGGCAACGCACCCTAAGTATCGCACCGCAAAAGAAAGCTCCGGAGTAGGTCTAAGTTCATCAAATACATAAGCCTTAATATTGTTTGCCGCAAGACATCTTGCAGCCTCATCGGCAAATTCAGGCGACATATTACGGCAGTCATAAGCTATGGCTACGCCGCAATCGCTTTTGCCGCAGCTTATTATATAATCCGCCAATCCCTGCGTTGCCTTTCTTACGGTGTAAATATTCATTCTATTGGTGCCGGCCCCCAATATTCCTCGAAGTCCCGCCGTACCGAATTCAAGGTCTTTGTAAAACCGCTCTTCGATTTCCGACTTATCCGATGAGATATCAGCAAGCTCGCGTCTTGTTGCCTCATCAAAAAATTCATCATTGCACCATTTTTCGTAGTTTTGTAAATAGTCCATCTAATACCTCCGTTCCTGGTCCCCAATGTATTCTAATCATCATCGTCATCATCCCATCCCGACAACGTGCTGATCAAATCGCCCAGCGTTGAGAGCGTATCGGTTGAGACTGACGTAGTAGTGTCTGTATATGAACTTGATGATGACCCCGAAGAAGATGACGAAGATGATGACGAAGACGAGCTTCCCGCCAATGATCCCGCCGCGCTTCCTGCAAGTGACCCTGCGCTGGTGCTGCTGCTTGATGACGAAGTCGAAGTATCATCGGAAGATGAACCTTCCGTATCAGTGACAGCATCTAAATCTATCACTATCGTAGCTTCTTTTGAGCTCACCATAAGTTTTCTGTTCCATGTAGAATACCCGTCTGCTTTTACAATCAAATCATGTATTCCATAAGATAATGTGATCTCTTTTTCTGTTTTGGTTTCCTTAGCGTCAACGTAAAGCGTCGCATTATCCTGAAGTATTTTAAACTTTATCTTGCAATACTGCGGCTTAGTATTTGCAAATTTTTGCAAATCTATCTTAGTGGTCTGATCTTCAGTAACATTAACTACGACATCATCACCTATGCCATCTTTTGCTACCGCAACTGTATATTCACCCTCAGGCACCGTAATAGACATATCTGGCGTCACTTCCTGCGAAATGAGCGTCCCTACAGTAACCCATCCGCCTTCAAAAACATCCGAATTTAAGAATTCTATAGTTCCGTGTCCCGATGTAACTATTATAGATAAAATCTTCTTCGCAACGCCCACTATAGTTACTGTATCAAGATCGGACAACTGTTCAAAGGTAAGCTGATCATTGCCTCTATATATCTTTGTTTCCGAAACCAGCATATAGTCTGTTGTCCCGATTGTGAAAGCATTATCCTGCGTGTTCACATCAAAATTATAAATATCGCTCATAGTCCACAGCGCAGTAGACTGTGTAACGGACTCTAATTTTTCACTGTTTTCGGTCACTTCAAATGTAACCGGCATTCCCGTATAAAGATAATCAACCGTTGTAGAGCGTCCGTTCTTGTCATAGATATATGTGGCTGAATTATATGCGTATTTTTCCAAAATACCTGTTGAGAGCTGTTCAAACCTGATAACCTGATTTTGCTGATCAATCTCATCTATTCTGTAGACATCAGATGCCTCATCATAATCAGACACCGCGCTTTTTTCCGTCTCAACAGCCCCCGAGCCTCCGGCTCTGCTTCCCTTTACCAGACCTTTGCCGGAACTTGAAAGGGATGAGTCGCATCCTGCTAAGGAAAATATTAATATAAACGTTAAAATGCATGAAATAATCTTTATATTCATATCAGTCCCTGTTAACTAAAGGATACCGCCAAAACATCAGCGGCACTAACCTTGTTTGCTTTGATATTATCACTTGTTTTTATTATACACATTTACAAATTTTCTTGCCATATCAAGTAATATTTCCCTGTTATTATCTTCTGGTTTTGTAATAACATGTTCTAATATGCGGCTTAATATATCGCCTATGTGCCTGCCCTGAGTTTCCCCAAGATTAATAATATCCGTGCCGTTTATCTTAAGCTCCTTAATGCTAAGGCAGTCTCCTCTTTTAATAATCCTGTTATAGATTGCTTCATACTCATCTATATATGCTTCTTTTTCAGCGCGCCACTTTGTGCTCTGCGCAAGCATATCAGCTCTCTTGATGGCAAAAAGGTCGGGATATGCCTCAACTCCAATCTTAAATATTGCCTTCCTGATAGACACTTCGCTTAGAGGAGGCCTGTCATCATGCCACCTTACCAGTCTGCAAACTGCCTTCCTCGTAATGTTATCAAATTTAAGACGGTGCATTATATTATTCGCCATCTTCTCGCCGCGCATAGGATGACCGCAAAAATGATCCATCCCTTTATCGTCCGTCTTTTTTGTATCGGGCTTTCCCACATCATGCAGCAGCATGGCAAATCTGAGCACAACATCGGCCTTAACAAATCTAAGGCTCTCTATTGTATGTTCTCCTACGCTGTATATATGATGAGGATTATTTTGTGCAGTATTCATCATTATGTCAAACTCCGGCAAAATATGAGCCGTGATACCGCTTTCATAAAGCAGCCTTATCATCTGGGGATTTTCCGATAAAAGCAATTTCTTAAGCTCACTGCATATTCTTTCCGCACTGACATTCGTTATGTTCTTTGATAAAAGACTTATAGCATTGTAGGTGTCTTTATCAATATCAAATCCCAACTGCGCAGCGAACCTTACCGCCCTCATCATTCTAAGCGCATCTTCTAAGAATCTCTCTTTTGCTTCACCTACGCATCTGATTTTCTTTTTAAGAAGATCATCTCTTGCTCCAAATATGTCTATAAGCCCATTTTCATCATTGTATGCCATAGCGTTGATTGTAAAATCACGCCTTTTTAAATCTTCTTCTAAAGATGCTGTAAATGTAACATCGTCCGGATGCCTGTTGTCTGTATATTTTCCGTCTATTCTGTATGTAGTAACTTCATAGGCTCCATTACCAAAAAGCACCGTGACTGTACCGTGCTTAATTCCGGTGTCAACGGTGCGCATAAATATTTTTTTTATTTGATGCGGAAGGGCGTTAGTCGTGACATCCCAATCATCCGGATTCCTTCCCAATAAACTGTCTCTAACGCATCCCCCTACCGCATATGCTTCAAATCCATTTTCAGCAAGAATGGATATAATCTTTTTGACATCATCCGGCATATTTATTTGTATATTATCCATTCCGCCATCAACTCCTTAGTATGCTTTGCCCCAGTAAACCAGCTTTTTAGCAGGTTTGCCGCAGCAAACGCATTTATCCGAAAGGCAGGTATCATCTCCAAACGGTATACACCTTGATGTCGCCGTCGTCTCTTCTTTGATCTTGTCTTCACATTCGCGATTACCGCACCACATAGCACGCACAAATCCCGGCTTGTTTTCAATAGCGTCTGTGAATTCATCATAATTATGTGCGTCGCTTATATGTGTATTAAGATAATCTTTTGCCACCTGATACATATCATTTTGTATAGTCTCAAGAAGCTTGCTTACCTTAGCTTCTATATCACCTAAATCTATCGTAATCTTTTCATTGGTATCGCGTCTTACCAAAACCGCCTGATTGTTTTCAATATCCTTAGGACCTATCTCAACTCTTAGCGGTATTCCTCTCATCTCCTGCTCAGAGAATTTCCATCCCGGGCTCTTGTCGGTATCGTCCACCTTTACTCTGCAGACCTTTGAAAGTCTGTCCTTTAACTCATAAGCTTTATCAAGCACGCCTTCTTTTTTCTGAAGTATAGGAACAACCATAACCTGTGTCGGTGCAACACGCGGCGGAAGCTTAAGCCCGTTATCATCGCCATGAACCATAATAAGTGCACCTATGGTTCTCGTTGTCATTCCCCATGATGTCTGATAAACATATTTGAGCGTATTATCTTTATCCGTATATTGTATGCCAAAAGCCTTTGCAAATCCGTCTCCGAAATTATGGCTTGTCGCAGACTGAAGTGCCTTACCGTCATACATAAGTGACTCAACCGTATATGTAGACTGTGCTCCGGCAAACTTTTCTTTTTCTGTTTTAATTCCTTTAACAACAGGAATAGCCAAAAAGTCCTCTAAAAATGTAGCATAAATATCAAGCATTTGCTTGGTTCTGTTTTCTGCCTCTTCAAATGTCGCATGAGCTGTATGCCCTTCCTGCCACAAAAACTCTCTGGTTCTTAGGAAAGGACGAGTCTCTTTTTCCCATCTGACTACCGAGCACCACTGATTATATACTCTCGGCAAATCTCTGTAGGACTGAATGTCATCTTTATAAAAATCACAAAATACCGTCTCTGACGTCGGACGCACGCATAGTCTCTCCGTAAGATTATTTACTCCTCCCATTGTCACCCACGCAACTTCGGGCGCAAATCCCTCGACGTGATCTTTTTCTTTTTGAAGCAGACTCTCCGGGATAAACACCGGCATATATACATTCTCAACACCAGTCTCTTTAAATCTTTTGTCAAGCTCAGCTTTGATATTCTCCCATATAGCAAATCCGGCCGGCTTAAATATCGTACATCCTTTGATGCTTGAATACGCAATTAAATCCGCTTTTTTAACTACGTCTGTATACCACTGGGCAAAATCTACATCCCTTGATGTAATCGCCTCTACCATTTTCTTATCTTTTGACATTTTATTGCTCCTTAATACTTTTATTAAATATTTTGAAAATATCGCCGTTTGGCTCTATTTTATAATCCATTTTTTTGTTAGTCTTAGGATGTGTAAATATGATGCGCTCGCAGCACAATGCAATAGCCGAGGCGACATCATTTTCCCGGGAATATTTTCTGTCTCCTAAAAGCGGATATCCTCTTGTGGCAAACTGCACCCTAATTTGATGATGTCTTCCGGTATCGAGTTTAATCCTAACTAAAGATTTATCATCCATTTGAGAAACTGTCTCATAGAAAAGACGGGCGCTTTTTGCCCCCGGCTCATTCTTTTTACATACCCTCGATATATTGTTGTGTTTATCCTTAACAAGATAGTCCTCCATAGTTCCGGATGGCGGGTCTATTTTACCTTTTATAGCAGATAAGTATATTTTTTCTATCTTACGGTTTTGCATCTGCTTTGACAAGTTTGCACCCGCTATCTTGTTTTTTGCAAGTACCATCAGTCCCTCTACAGGCTGATCAAGCCGTGAAATAAGCGCAACATATGGCTTTATGCCTTGCTTTGAAATATGTTTTTTCAAAAAACTTACCACATCATCTTTAGTGATGTCGGCGCTCTGCGAGGGAAATGCTGCAGGTTTATATATAACAGCTATATCTTCATCCTCATATATAATTTTAGGATTTATCATAATCTGAACCTGTAACCTACTCCCCAAATTGTCTCTATGTATTGAGGATTGGTAGAATCCATCTCTATCTTCTCGCGAAGTTTTTTAATATGTACGGTAACCGTTGCAATATCTCCTACCATATCCGTACCCCACAGCTCTTTAAACAGCTGCTCTTTTGTAAACACATGATTAGGGTTCATAGCGAGAAACGAAAGTACATCAAATTCCTTAGCCGTAAGCTGCTTTTCTTCGCCATTGACCCAGATGCGCCTTGCCGTCTTGTCAAGCTTGATTCCTCTGATTTCAAGTATGTCGTTATCAGGTGAGTTGCTTGACAGAAGTCTGTCGTATCTTGCAAGATGAGCCTTAACTCTGGCAACCAGCTCACTTGGAGAAAATGGCTTTGTCATGTAATCATCAGCGCCAAGTCCTAATCCCCTAATCTTATCTACATCATCCTTTTTTGCAGAAACCATAATTACCGGAACATTCTTAGCTTCTCTGACCTTCTTGCAAATTTCGAAGCCGTCTACCTGCGGCAACATCAAATCAAGTATGAGCAAATCATAACTGTCATGAAGAGCCTTATCAAGTCCGCTCTTGCCATTATTCTCTATTACGACTTCATAACCGGAAAGCTCTAAATAATCTCTTTCAAGTTCAGCAATTGCTTCTTCATCTTCAACAATAAGTATTTTACTCATCTATAACCTCCTGATATTTTCGCAGCACGAAATACATAACCGTACCTATCCCCTCTTTGCTTGTGGCCCAAATCTTGCCACCGTGATCTTCTATTATTTTCTTAACAATGGAAAGTCCTATACCACTGCCGCCCTTTGATGAATTTCTCGAAGCATCGGCTCTGTAAAACCTGTCAAATATATATGGCAAATCTTCTGAATTAATACCCTGTCCGTTATCTTCAACCTCAATTTGCACAAAGTCCCCCACGTCTTTTATGCGAATGTTTATAAACGGATTCTTAGTATCATCACCCATATATTTGATAGAGTTGCCAACTATATTGTTAACCACACGTCTTAGCTGCTCCGGATCTGCTATAATCCTGGTGTCTGCTTCTACATAATTAAAATAAGCAAGCACTATCTCTTTTTGTTCTAAATCCATCCTGGTCTCCCTGATACAATCGTCAAAATAGTCCGTAATATTAAGACGGGTAAAATTGTATGGGATACGATTGGTGTCAATATTTGAATAAAGCGTAAGCTCATTAATAAGATGGTTCATCTCATTCGCTTTATTATATATGGTCTTAAGATATTTGTCCATTTTTTCGGGAGTATCGGCAACTCCGTCCATAATCCCTTCAACATATCCCTTAATAGCTGTAATCGGAGTTTTAAGATCATGCGAAATGTTGCTTATCAAAATGCGGTTTTCTCTTTCAGAGACAATCTTTTCTTCTGCACTTGTCTTAAGACCTATCCTCATTTGTTCAAAAGAAGAGAGTACCTCGGAAAGCTCGTCTTTTCCGCTCTTTTTTATTTCAAAATCATAATTGCCTTCAGTTATTTTGCGAGACGCCTCCTGCATTTGATTTATCGGATTTAGAATACTTTGATAAATCCATACCAAAAACAATAGCGCCGTAAAGAACAGCACCAGCAATATAGCTGCTGCCATATCAAGAAGCATTGCATTAAGCCTCGGCGTTACAGAATTAAAATCAGTAACTATAAACAGATTATACTGCTGGGTATCTGCAATAAAATTAACCTGTTTGACAAGTGTATGTGCCTTGGCATCTATAAACATTCCAACATATCCCTGATCATAAACATCACTGTAAACAGTAAGATCTTCGGGCGCTTTTTTATCCTTCGGCATACCGCTATATACAATGCTCTCTCCCTGCTTAAGTATGAGATAGCAGTTCTTTTCCACAAGTCTTTCGTTTTCATTTACCAAAAACTCGCTATCTGTCAGCCTCTGCGGATTATCTGTGGCAATCTCCTCGTAAAATCCCTCTTCATTTACCGTAATCTGATTAAGCAACTGAATGGTGCTTGCCATATAATATCCTGTATTACCGCGAATAACATAGAGGCTGTTAATTTCATTAAGCTGCATCCTGTTTACGACACCAAATATAATACACGCTGCCGTAACAGGAACTATAATAATAATACAAAATGCTATAATAAGCTTGGTTCTAATCTTCATAGTAGTTATTATAACACATTACAAATA
>CAJOPM010000205.1 GCA_905236225.1 uncultured Eubacterium sp. | reverse complement strand
TTGATGCGCACGGATTCGGACAGGAATTTGTCTGCTGAAGCAGACCCGAATCCGGCGCGCAAGACTCGCGAGCGAGTCTTGACTTATGCGCTATGGCATCAATAGAAGCTTGATGTAATCAAAATTACCATTCCCTATCTTGTAAAGTAGGTCGAAAATGGTTACAATAGATTTTGATGTATACGAATCCCCTTTATTTAGAAAAGAGGATTGTATGAATAGTACTATAAAGAAAGCGTTATTAGCAGTGCTTATTGTTTTATCAGCCCTGTTTTTTGTGGCGTGCGCTGATAATAGTAACGAAGATATTATAATGTCGGATGAGTCAATGACGCAGTTATCCGATGACAATACAAATAATAATAAATATATTTGCGTATATATATGTGGGCAGGTTAAGAATCCCGGAGTATACGAGGTTTCGTCAGAGAGCCGGCTTTTTGAGGTGGTAAAAAAAGCCGGTGGATTCACAAAAAAGGCTGACGAAGCATCCATTAATCTGGCACAAATAGCTATGGACGGTCAGATGGTGGTAGTACCTGCCGAGCAAGGCAATAAGGACAGCGTATCTACCGATTCGGATATGACATCCGATAGCGATAGCGGCAAGATTAATCTTAACACAGCAGGAGCAGATGAGCTTATGACATTATCCGGAATTGGAGAAGTTAAGGCGCAGAGTATAATTGCATATCGTGAACAATCAGGAGCCTATAAGGCTATAGAGGATGTAATGAATGTCTCGGGGATTGGAGAAGCCACATTTGACAACATAAAAGATCAGGTTACGGTCAATTAAAGGATGGAAGATCAAAATGGCAAGGAAAGTATTAGTTGTAGATGATGAAAAGCTTATAGTTAAGGGTATCAGATATAGCCTGATGCAAGATGACATGGATGTGGAAGTGGCATATGACGGGCTTGAAGCACTAAACAAAGTTAAGAGTAATGAATATGATATTATACTCTTAGATGTGATGCTGCCGAAGATGGACGGATTTGAAGTTTGCCAGGCAATCAGAGAATTCTCCATGGTACCGATTATTATGTTGACTGCGAAATCCGAAGATATGGACAAGATATTAGGACTCGATTATGGAGCTGATGATTATATCACAAAACCATTTAATATCTTAGAGGTCAAGGCGCGTATTAAAGCCATCTTAAGAAGACAGACGCCAGCTGCTACGCAAAAAGCTTCAGTTGATAATGTTATAGAAAATGGCGATTTGCATTTGGATAGACAATCCAGACGACTGCTTATACTTGGCAAGGAAATTAGACTTACCTCTAAGGAGTTTGATTTATTGGAATTGCTAGTTACAAATCCCGACAAGGTATTTGGCAGAGAGCAGTTGCTTAATACGGTATGGGGATATGAATATCCCGGAGATGTAAGAACTGTTGATGTACATATCAGAAGACTTCGCGAGAAAATTGAGGATAATCCCAGCGAGCCGAAATATGTTCACACTAAGTGGGGTATGGGCTATTACTACAAGGGAGCCGGTGCCTGATATTTAATAATGAAGATTTTTAAGATACGTAAAAGATTTTATAAAAGTCTACGATTTTATATATTTATAACTATTATTTTCTTTGGAATAGCACCCTCTTTCATTATGGCAAGAGGGATGCTTAAATCCTATGAGAACTCTTCGGTTTCCAACAGAACCATGGATGTTCTTACTCAGACCAAATTGCTGGCAAGTCAGATTGCCACATCGGATTATCTTGACGATACTTCCCTGGAAAATATTAATGCTCAGATTGAACAGCTTTCTGCAATATATGACGGAAGAGTGCTTGTTGTTGATAGGTCATTTCATATTGTGGCGGATTCATACAACCTTGATGATGGTAAAATTATTATCTCAAAGGACGTTATAGGCAGCTTTAAGGGGCAAGAAATTTCCGATTACGATAAGAAGAATTCATATATCAAGGTGTCAGTACCTATTATTGCCTCTTCTTCTAAAGTAATGGGAGTTCTTGCTGTTAGCGTATCGACCAATATATTTGAAATTACAAAATACGATATGCAAAGCATTAATTATATTATCCTTGCAGCGTCGGCACTTATTATAATTATTTTTGCAGTGTGGCTTTCGGCAAGGCTTGCATCGCCTATGAGAAAAATGGCAAGAGAGCTTGGATCATTTCGTATGGGTGTAGCCGGAGCTAAGATTTCCGAAGGGGGATATATAGAGGCAAGAGATATTGCTGTGGCTGCCAATCAGCTTATAGACAACATGAATGTGCTTGATTCATCTAGGCAGGAGTTTGTATCAAATGTCTCGCACGAGCTTAGAACACCACTTACTTCTATGAAATTATTGGCAGATTCTCTTGTGACACAAGAAGATGTTCCTGTAGAACTTTATCAGGAGTTTATGACTGATATAGCCAAAGAAATAGATAGAGAATCCCAGATAATTTCAGATTTACTTACGCTTGTTAAAATGGACAGGCAAGAGGGAACGATAGACATACAAAGCGTCAGTATCAACGATTTGTTAGAGCTCATTATGAAGAGACTAAGGCCTATAGCAGAGAAGCAAAACGTAGAGCTTGTGCTCGAAAGCTTTAGACCGGTTACGGCAGAGGTGGATGAGGTCAAGCTTACGCTTGCACTCTCTAATCTTATAGAAAATGCTATCAAATACAATGAGACAGAAGGATTCGTTCATGTGTCATTAAATTCGGATCACCAATATTTCTTTGTGAAGGTAGAAGATTCAGGTATGGGTATACCGGAAGATAGCATTGATCATATTTTTGAAAGATTCTATAGAGCTGATAAGTCTCATTCAAGAGAAATCGGCGGAACAGGGCTTGGACTTGCAATTGCCAGAAGCAGTGTCCTTATGCATCATGGTACGATAAAAGTACATAGTGTGTTAGGGGAGGGAAGTACCTTCGTTGTAAGAATTCCTCTTAACTATGTTAATGTACCGCTTAACTAAATTTATTAGAATTACCATTCGGGAGATTTGATTTGAAAAAAGTTATATATTTAATTACGCTGCTTGTGTTGGGAATTTTCTTGTATGGCTGTGCTAAGGAATCAAGCGAAGGTGATTACAAGATCAACTATCTTAGCAGCGATGAGAGCAGTATTGTAGAAAAAGATTACGATACCAGGACAGTTGATACTGATGAACTTATTAACGAGCTGCTTGAATTAATGCGAAATGACCAAGGAGAAATTGACTATATTAACCCAATACCTACCGATGTTGAGGTGATTGGTTTTACATTAAATGATGAGCAGCTCCTTATTGATTTTAGTAATGATTATCTGCAAATGGATAAGGCAAGAGAAGTGTTGTGCAGAGCGGCTGTAGTACAGACACTATGTCAGGTTGAGGGAATCAGTTACATATCATTTTCGATAGAAGGGCAGCCTTTAGAGGATGCTCTTGGTAATGTTGTAGGTTATATGACGCAAGATGATTTTGCGACCAATCCTTCAGATGATATCAATTCAATTCAGCAGTATAATCTTACGCTTTATTACGCTGATTCAACCGGGCAAAAACTTGTGGAAACTACTAGAAATGTCTATGTAAGCAGCGATGTTTCTGTTGAAAAAGTTGCAATACAGAGCCTGTTAGAGGCACCTGAGGATTCATCCCTTCAAAAAACTATTCCGGATGATGTTAAACTGCTGGGGGTGTCTTTGATAGATGGAATATGTATAGTTAATTTTTCATCTGCCTTTCTTAATCAAAATTATAATATTAGTGAAGATGTTATTATTTACTCGATAGTTGATACTCTTACTTCTTTAGTGGATATCAATGAGGTTCAAATATCTGTAGAGGGAAGCAGTGATATGATTCTTCGCAAGGATTATTCGCTTGATAATCTATATGAGAGAAACTTAGATTTAGTGATATCATCTGATGAATATATTTCAAGTCAAGAGACGGAGGATGAATTTAATTCGGATAATTAAATAATAGGAGAAATAAATATTGTCAGTTAGAACCATTCTGTTTGCGGCACTTAGCTTTATCTTTTCTGTGATTCTATGGATGCGATTTTCAGTGCCGGTGGTGATTTTTTTAGTTTTTTTCTTTGTGGGACTTTCTTTATATGTCAAAATTTTCAAAAAAAGACTCCCATCAGCGATAACATTTACAATTATTATAGCTGCCTTTATATTAGGGAGCTTTGTTTGCTATGTTAATCTTAATTTTCAAAAGCAAAATGATATGAAATTGTGTGATTCGCATATTATTAGAGTTTTAGGAAAAGTTCAAAGTATCAAAGAAGGAGATGATGCTACCGTAGTTGTTCTAAAAAGTGGAATAGCTGTGTGTGATGCGAAGAAATACAAGTTTAAAAAGATAAAAGTTTATCTTAATAAAACACAGGATATAAAATGCGGTGCAGGATATATTATTAATGGCATATTTTATATGCCAAAGAGCGCAAGTAATGAGGGCGGTTTTGATACCGCAATTTATTATAGAGCCAAAGAAATATCAGGAACAATAGTTAATGCATCTGTTATTAGACAGTATTCAAAATGCAATTATTTTGCAGATGCTCTATATAACTTCAGAAAGAAAATAGAGGCCGGTTATGATAGAATTTTTGATAGCAATGATGCATCTTTAGCCAAAGCCATTGTTTTAGGACAAAAAAATCTTTTGGAAGATGAAATAAAGCAGCTCTATCAGGATGCGGGAATTGCACATCTTATGGCTGTTTCAGGTTTGCATGTAACATTTTTTGCAATGCTGATAAACGGTTTATTAACATGGTGCAATCTGCCGAGGAAAATAAGCGCAATAATTTCGATAGCTGTGTGTATATGCTATGTGAGCATGATAGGCGGTGGTGTTTCTGCCCTAAGAGCGCTTATTATGTTTATTATCCTTACACTTAGTGAATATCGAAACAGACGTTATGATACTCTGGTTGCGCTGTCGATATCAGGAGCCATTGAGCTTTTTATAAATCCAAATGCCGTATGGGATATAGGTTTTATATTTTCTTATTTTTCTATAGTTGGAATCATTTTTATCTCAAGAGAGGTAATTAAAAAAATGAATGATGATGATAAGCATCTTGAAAAGCTTACGAGAAAGACTAAGATAATTATAAGTCTTAAAAAGAGTTTTATAGTATCTTTATCGATTCAGATTATGCTGATGCCTATTCAAATGTATGTGTATTATCAGGTGCCTCTTCTTAGCACACTTCTAAACATCTTAATTCTTCCGTTTAGTTCTGTTTTACTCGCAAGCCTTAGCTTAGCAGCAGTTTTATCTGCAGCAGGAGCGGATATTATTGCAAATTATAGTGCTATTTTGGCTAAAGTAATTTTAAATATGTATGAAAAACTGTGCCAATTAAGTCTTAAAATACCGTTTAATCAGGTAATTAGCGGGAAAACAAAAGTTGTCATTTTATTAATTATATATTTAATAATAATGCTTGGAGTGTTTTTGATTAAATATACTAAGATAAGAAGAAGAGTGATTATAGCCGCTATGTATTTGTCTACTATATTAGGGGTTACAAGAGCTGATAAGAAATTCGAACTTGATATACTTGATGTAGGTCAAGGCGATGGTATTTATCTTAGATGTGATAAAAATCATAATATATTTATAGACGGCGGTTCGACGTCGGTGTCAAATGTCGGCAAATATTGCATTTTACCGTTTCTAAAGTCAAAGGCAATCCGCCACATAGATTATTGGTTTGTAAGCCATTCGGACAACGATCATATATCAGGATTAATTGAGGTAATACAATCCGGCTATAAGATTAATAATATAGTATTTGCTAAAGCTATGAAAAAAGAATCAAAAATTGCTGATATAGCATTAATGGCATCTCAAAATGATATAAACGTCATATGGGCTAAGGCGAATGATTCTATTAAATGGGATGAGGGAAGAATAGATGTAATTTTTCCTGATGGCGATAAGGTATATGAAGATCCTAATGACGGATGCTTGTCTGTTCTTATAAGATATAAAGATTTTAGCGGATTGTTTTGTGGGGATATAGGGATAGAGCAAGAAGAAGAGATTGCCGATAAATATGATATTTCACATCTTGATTTCTTTAAGGCAGATCATCATGGAAGTAAGTATTCTAATTCAGAAATAATGCTAAAAGAGATGGAACCGAAGATTTGCACTATATCATATCAGGAGGGAAACAGCTACGGACATCCGCATAAGGAAGCACTAAATAGAATAAAAGAATATGCCCTGAGAATATATAAAACAGGCGCATCCGGTCAGATAAAAATAACGCAGGGCTTAAAGCAGGATAGCTACAGAGTGTGGACTATGAACCGGTAAATTCAAGTCTCGCTCGCGAGATTTGCGTCAGCGGAGCTGACATATTTCATATGCAAATCTTAAGCGCATCAAAAGCGGAGCGTTTATCTCAG
>CAJOPM010000204.1 GCA_905236225.1 uncultured Eubacterium sp. | reverse complement strand
TTCAAGTCTCGCTCGCGAGACTTGGCGCGAGATTTGCGTCAGCGGAGCTGACATATTTCATATGCAAATCTTAAGCGCATCAAAAGCAGAGCGTTTATCTCCAAAAAGTGGTTTTTACGATGTCTTACAAATTGTTTATACAACCTAAATATAATAACATTTTATTTTTAATTTACAACATCATATATAAGTTTTTCATTTACTTGATTATTATCACTAATTATATACGCATTTTTAAAATCCGAAATAATATCATCCGTAATATCATAATTTGAATAAAGCGTTGATAGTTTATCGCCGGGTTTTACATAATCTCCTACTTTATAATTAAGAATAATACCTGCGCTAAGATCTATCTTATCGCCTTTTTTTATGCGACCTGCGCCAAGACGCATAGCAACATGTCCGCATTTTAATGCATCCAGATGGCAGATATATCCGCTTTTATGACAAATACACTCATAACTGTTTTTTGCTTTATCAAATTTATCTGTATCACTAATATACGAAATATCTCCACCCTCTGCAGATATAATGTTTTTTAACGCTTCTAAAGCACTACCATCCGAAATAGCGTTTTGCATAAGTTTATATGCATCATCGGTATTATCAACAACTTCTCCCATAATAAGCATATGAGAACCTAACGTATATACAAGTTTCATTAAATCATCAGGTCCATTCCCTGATAAAGCATTAATAGCTTCAACAACTTCTAAACTATTACCAATGCAATATCCAAGCGGTTGATTCATATTACTTATAACAGCAGAAACATTTTTTTGAGCTTTTTTCCCTATCTTAACCATTAACGAAGCTAACTGCATCGCCGATTTAGCATCTTTCATAAATGCACCGCTTCCATATGTTACATCAAGAACAATCCCATCTGCTCCCGAAGCAAGTTTTTTAGACATAATTGAACTTGCAATAAGCGGTATCGAGTCAACTGTAGCTGTTACATCACGCAATGCATAAAGCAGCTTGTCTGCTGGAGCGAGATTATCAGATTGACCTGTAATTGCTACGCCTTCATTTCGTACAAGTCTCATAAATTCCTTTGATGAAAGCTCACTGTTAAATCCTTTAAAACACTCTAGTTTGTCTATAGTGCCGCCGGTATGCCCTAATCCTCTTCCGGACATCTTTGCAATTCCTACTCCGCAACTGGCAACAAGCGGAATAAGAACCAGCGACGTCTTATCGCCTACTCCTCCTGTACTGTGTTTGTCAACAAATTTACGGTTACAATCGTTAAAATTCAAAACATCTCCGGAATTACGCATAGCCATCGTAAGATTAAATGTTTCTTCTTCATTCATACCATTTAGACATATGGCCATAAGTAATGCGGATATTTGATAATCCGGTATATCACCTTTTACGTAACCGTTTACAAAAAAACTGATTTCATCTTGACTCAATTCGATTTTTTCTTTTTTCTTTTGTATAATATCGGTAATTATCATAGAGCTTCCCTTTTGTGTTGAAAATAAGTATAATTAACATAAATCATTATAACACAACATACACGCTTTGATTAGACAGGAGGCATTAATATGGATCAATTAATAGATAGAATAAAATCTGATGGTTATGTTGAAAACGATGAAATTCTTAAAGTAGATAGTTTTATTAATCATCAGGTTGATGTTAATCTTATGTTGGCAGCAGGCAAGGATATTGCGAACCATTTTAAAGATCAGGGAATAACAAAAGTTGTTACAATAGAAAGTTCCGGCATATCTCCGGCACTTATGAGTGCGATGGCCTTAGATGTTCCTATGATAGTTCTGAAAAAACAGCCATCAAAGATACTAAATAAAGATTTACTGCAAACGGAAATAACCTCTTTTACCAAAGAAATCAATTATGAATTAACAATTAAAAATCATTTGATTAATGAAAATGATCACGTACTTATAGTTGATGATTTTATGGCTAACGGAGAGACTGCTACCGGCGCATTAAGACTTATTAGGGCTGCTCATGCTACTGTTGCAGGTGTAGCGGTGCTAATAGAAAAGACATTCCAAAACGGAAGTTCAAAATTAAAAGAACAAGGGATAGAGCTATATTCACTAGCCAAAATTAAATCACTTAAAAACGGAAAGATTGAGTTTGAACGCAGTGTAAGCAATCCCCCGCTTTAAAAGCACTAGCTTTAAGCGGGGGTGAAGCTTACTAGTCTCAGGAGAGGCGAACGCCCATTCTGAGACGAAACACGAAGTGTTTCTGCGTTCATGAGGAAGTAGCGAAGCGGATTCCGAATATCATATTTACCCAGTGTAAGCAATCCTCCACTTTAAAATAAATTAATCCCTCTTGCATATGCAAGAGGGATTAATTTATTCGTCTATATCTTCATTAACAACACCATTATATTCTTGAGAATTATCATCAGGCAGATATACGTAATTATCTTTAAAAACAGTACTGCTATTACCGTAATCGTCATATATTATTACTGATAATATATTGTTGCCTTCAATTATTTTAAAGGGAGTTGTATATTTGGTCGACGATGTAGTGGGTGTTGTATTGTCCCAAGTATAATAAGCCGTACATCCATCAGGCACTGTAATAGTAATAAGTGAAGAATCTTCAAACGTTCCTCCCCTGGGAGATACTTGAGGAACAGACGGAACGTTGTTTTCTACAGTATACTTTTTAGTTACTATATCACTAAAAAATCCCTTTTCATCTTTGGCAACAGCACAAAGCGTATATTCACCGCTAGTACTAATTTCGATTGTTTCTTCGTATAATTTGCCGTATTTTGTAGGGTCAGATCCATCAAGTGTATAAAATATATCGTTATTGTCGTATGCTGTTATATTAACACTAAGCGCATTATATGTTCCATCCGGCTGATCAATTTGCGGCATATCAGGTATAAACTCTGAAAAACACGAGTTCTTGATATTATCAGGAGCAATTTTTATAATAGCTCTGATAGCATCATAATCACCTTCATTTACATACAACTGTCTAAGCGCAATATATGCATCTTTATAATTATCATCAAGATTAACTGCTTTAAGA
Organism: uncultured Eubacterium sp.; assembly: GCA_905236225.1. Taxonomy (GTDB): domain Bacteria; phylum Bacillota; class Clostridia; order Lachnospirales; family Lachnospiraceae; genus Eubacterium_C. The sequence goes on along the minus strand of CAJOPM010000204.1, from coordinate 3,126 downwards.
TAATAGTTTGCTGCCTGTTTTATATCTTGTTTCGATTCATATATCTTCCCTAAATAATAATATGGCTGTGCGGCACTGTTATCAATTTCCAAACATCTTTCAAAATGATTTTCAGCTTCATTGTATTCAGAATTTTGGTAAGATTGATATCCCTTTTTAAACTGCCAATCGTATGAATTAATTTGATTATTTCGATATAGATATATACCTGCTATACAAATTGCGGCTGCAATCAACAATAATATTATAATGAATTTTATTTTAGTGTTAGTTTTAGGTTGCTGCTTTTCTAATGTAGGAGGTTGTGTTTTGACAATATTGTCATTGTTAATATTAATTGTTAATCTTTCATCTTCGAAATTATAATCAGGAACAATTCTTACTTCTTTGCCGCATTTTATACAAAACATTACGCCATCAGGAATTTTAGCACCGCAAAATTCACAAATCATCGGCACTTCCTCCTATGTAAGTCTGCTTTTCCTTGATTCGACGCAGTTTTTCATAAGCATTGCTATAGTCATAGGTCCGACACCACCGGGAACAGGCGTTATTGCCGTACATTTGTCCTTTACCCCTTCAAAATCAACATCGCCACACAATTTCTTGTTCTCCATACGGTGTATTCCAACATCAATAACTACTGCGCCTTCTTTTACGTAATTAGCCGTTATATATTTAGGCTTACCTATAGCAACAATTAAAATATCTGCTGTAGAGGTAATTTTCTCAAGATCTTTAGTATGCGAATGACATATTGTAACTGTAGCATTTTCATCAAGCATTAAATTCATCATAGGTTTACCAACAATGGTGCTTCTGCCAATTATTACACATCGTTTAGAATCAATTGTAATGTTATTTCTCTTTAGAAGCTGTATAATACCTGCCGGAGTACAGGGCTTAAATATTCCTTCTCCGCTAACTAATTTCCCGACATTTGCCGGATGAAAACAATCAACATCTTTATCAAGAGAAATTGCATTAATAATAGATTTTTCATCAATATGATCCGGCAGGGGAAGCTGCACTAATATTCCGTCAATATCATTTCGTGCATTAAGCTCATCAATCAGGTCTATTAATCCTTCTTGTGAAATATCTCTATCAAGTCTAAAAACCTCTGATCCAATTCCAATATATTCGCATGCTTTTGCTTTGTTATTAACATATACGCTGGACGCAGAGTCATTTCCGACTTGTATAACAGCGAGATTAGGTCTATTACCCTGTTCGGTTAGCAGCGCTACTTCTTGTTTTAATTCATCTTTAATTTGAGTTGATATTTTTTTGCCATCAATAATTGTATACATTAAGTTTCTCCATAATCTAGAATAAGCCTGTTATTACACCATTATTATCTACATCAATACTATTAGCTGCCGGAACTTTTGGTAGCCCTGGCATTGTCATAATAGTACCTGTTACAGCAACTACAAATCCTGCTCCTGCCGAAACATAAACCTCTCTTACATTCAAAGTAAAGCCCGATGGTCTTCCGAGTTTTTTAGGATCATCAGAGAGCGAATACTGTGTCTTTGCCATACATACAGGGAAATTATCAAATCCCAAATCGGTGATTCTATCAAGTTCTTTAGATGCTTGTGCTGAATAAGTAACATCACCTGCACCGTATATTTCTTTAGCAACTTTTTCGATTTTTTCTTTTAGAGATAAATCATCATCATAAAGCGGCTTATATTCAGATTTTTTCTCTTCTAATGTCTTAAGTACAGCATTAGCCAAGTCTATTCCACCTTCGCCGCCTTTTTCCCATACTCTTGAAAGAGCGAATTCGCAGCCTCTTTCTTTGCAGAAATTTTCAACAAATTCAAGCTCTGATTGTGTATCACTTACAAATGCATTCAATGTTACTACAATAGGCACATTATACTTTTGAAGATTTTCAATATGCTTTTCAAGATTAACGATTCCGCTTTTTAATGCTTCTAGATTTTCTGTTGATAAATCCTCTTTTTTAACACCTCCGTTATATTTTAGTGCACGTACAGTAGCGACAAGTACAATACAATCCGGAGCAAGATCAGCCATACGACATTTAATGTCTAAGAATTTTTCAGCACCGAGATCTGCACCGAATCCGGCCTCAGTAACTACGATATCCGCCAGTTTTAAAGCAGTTTTAGTCGCTCTTACTGAATTACATCCGTGCGCAATATTGGCAAATGGTCCACCGTGCACAATTGCCGGAGTATGTTCTAATGTCTGAATAAGATTAGGCTTTAGTGCATCTTTAAGAAGTGTCGCCATAGAGCCTGTAGCATGCAAATCATCAGCTGTAACAGGCTTCCCATCAAATGTATATCCGACGATCATTCTTCCAAGTCTTCTCTTCAAATCATCCATATCATCAGCAAGACAAAGAACAGCCATAATTTCAGATGCAACAGTAATGACAAAATGATCCTCTCTAACCATTCCATCCGCTTTCGCACCTAAACCTACTACTATATTTCTAAGGGCTCTATCATTCATATCCAGACATCTTTTCCACACTATCTGCCTTGGATCAATACCGAGCTCATTGCCCTGTTGAATATGGTTATCAAGCATAGCAGCAAGCAAATTATTTGCTGAAGTAATTGCATGGAAATCACCGGTAAAATGAAGATTTAAATCCTCCATAGGAACAACCTGAGCATATCCGCCGCCGGCGGCGCCTCCTTTTATACCGAAACACGGACCTAGCGAGGGCTCTCTTAGTGCAAGAACCGCTTTTTTGCCAAGACATCCTAATGCCTGTCCTAATCCAATACTGGTCGTTGTCTTTCCTTCACCGGCAGGTGTTGGATTGACAGCTGTAACTAATACAAGCTTACCATCCGGATTGTTCTTAGTACGTTCTAGAAGTTCATCAGATAATTTGGCCTTATATTTCCCATAGAATTCAAGCTCATCTTCATTGATGTCTAGTAAAGATGCAACATCTTTAATATGATGCATTTTTGCCTGCTGGGCGATTTCAATATCAGTCAGCATAATTTACCTCCTATTAAATAAATAATTCCAATTCAAGTTTCGCTCGCGAGACTTGGCGCGAGATTTGCGTCAGCTTTAGCTGACATATTTCATATGCAAATCTTAAGCGCATCAAAAGCGGAGCGT
>CAJOPM010000203.1 GCA_905236225.1 uncultured Eubacterium sp. | reverse complement strand
CTCCCTGCTCTCCTTATATATGAGTTCATTAAGTCCCAGCATGGTATTGATAGGAGTCCTGATCTCATGAGATATTGCTGCGATAAAATTCTTCTGTGCGCTCTCAAATGCCTTTAGCTCAAGCTGTGCTTCTCTTCTCTTATCAAGTCCGGCCGCAGTAGTATACAAAATCGCAAATGAGAAATATATTGCTCCTACCGCCATCAGTATACCTCTTCCCTGAAGGTCATGCTGAGCAAAGAATTCTAAAATTGCGCACACCGAAAAACCAAAATAGCCGTATACCATTATGCGAATTTTAGCGTATAGCTCCCGCCATTTTCGACTGATTATTATCAGTGTTATCATAATATAGGCAATAACATATATTATAATTGCCTGAATGACAAAAGAGAGCTTTTCAAGCGGCACACCATAGCCGAGCCACAGCACAAGCATAAGAACATCAATAGCAGCAATCGCAGTGATAATACACATGGACAACTTATGATAACGCCCTTCTTGTGCGTTATCAATGGCAAGCATCAACGCAATAGGCACCACAAGCAGGCACAAATAATACATATTCCTGCTTAGGTTCATATCCTGAATCAAAAATTGCGCAGACTCCGTCTGTATAATAAGCCAATCTCCCATAACAAGCATATATATTCCCTGGTAATAATAAACATAATGCCCATTGTCAACTCGTTTTCTTACAACATGGAAAATATGTCTTATTATATATCCTGCGCCAACAGCCATCATAACAACTGCAACAAATAACACAAAAAATTCTGCAGTTATAATTTTAAGAACAATATGTGCTCTGTCACCAATATATATTTTTCCTATTGAACTATAGATTCTTTCGTCAGAATGTGACTTGTAAGTGATGTAAATTGTAGAACCTTGATAAGATGCCTTCATAGGCACTTCGATGTATTGTTTAACAGCAAATGAATTGAGCCTATCAACAGACTCATAGACATATTCATAGATAACTTTGTCATCAATGCTCACTGTGATATCCTGAGCCTGTGACCAAATAAACATAGTACTGCCGTCAGAAACTCTCTCATCAAATTTGACAAAAATAGTAAATTCCTTGCGTTCTGTTGCACGATTTGGAATTTCTATATCGGAAATCGAACCGTCTTCTTCTATAATCTGCCAGCCATAACTCATCATGTCAACGTCTTCAAAACTGATACCGTTAACTCTCCTGCCACCTGCTATAGATGCAATAACAAAGATGACAACTATTACACAAATTGTGGCATATGTATATCTAAGTGCAAGATCGTATTTTTTCATATCCCACCTCGCATATTTTGCTTAAAACCACTCGAAAAATCCCGGCGCAGAATTCAGACTAACATCAGGCCTTACCGGTTTCCCTAAGCGCCTTATCTATAAAGAAGCTGTCAAGTTTTTCCAAAAGATCTGCAGATTTAATGGGTTTTAATATGTAATCAACCGGTCCTAACTCTAAAACCCTCATAATATCTTCTCTGTCATCTATTCCTGTAACAAACATTACGGGAACTTCTTTGAGCTTATCGTCGGCTTTGAGCATCTCCATAACCTGAAGGCCGTTTGCAACAGGCATATCATAATCAAGTAATATAAGATCCGTCTGTTTCTTAACCAGAGTAGCTATTGCCTGCACCCCTGAATTAGCCATGGAAACACGGTATTTGTTCTTAAGTATTTCCCGGATGGTTCTACTGTAGTCGGTATCATCATCAACGATAAGAATATGTTTCATCCTCGCTCTTTTGGTATCCTCGTCGAATACCATGTCGAGATCTTCAATGATAGCATCCATATCCATCGGACGTGTATACCAATGCGAAACATATTCGTCGGGAACAAACTTACCTACATTATTCCTCTCTAAATCACTTCCTATAAGAATCAAAAGCTTGTCCTGATCCATACAAAGATCTCTAATAAAAACCATAAGCTTAGAATCAACTGTACTAAGCTCATCCATATAATATATAAGTACCTTCTCTTCCGGCGCAACTTCCTGAAGCTGCGAAATCTGAGAAGGACTGACTAAACACTTATAGCCTGCTTCTTCAAGTTTCTTCTGAAGTGCCTTAACCATAAATGTTATCTCTTCTGCAAAAATAAGAAGTTGTTCTTTATTTTTTTTGATTTTCTTCATAACAATGACCTTCCCTAGAACAATTACTATTTCCGATGCTATCATAAAATACGCTTTAAAACAAGGCTTGACTGTCTTCCTCTAACATGCTAAAGCTTGATAGGATATATCAATATGTAACGCATCCGTTCTCAACTTTGTACACTCTGTTACACATAGATAGAACGCTAGGCCTATGGGTTGTCACAATAATGGTCTTATCAGGCCGCCTCTTAATAATATTCTCTAATACCTGCTGTTCTGTCCTGGTATCCAGTGCCGAAGTTGCTTCATCAAGCAACAGTACAGGAGCATCTCTAAGAAGCGCTCTGGCTATCGAAAGCCTTTGTGCCTGTCCTTCCGAAAAACCCCGTCCTCTCTCTCCTACCTTAGCATTGATGCCACCGGGTATATCTTTTACGAATTCCCATGCGCATGCGCATTCAAGCGCCTCTTTGATCTCATCATCAGTTGCATCTTCTTTGACAACTCTAAGATTCTGCGCAATTGTACCGGATAAAATAGTATTTCCCTGCGGCACGTAGGCAAAATATCTCCTCGTTTCCACATTTGCCTCAACGCTTTTTTTGCTTTTTGAAATTATCGATACGCAGCCGCTTCCAGGTCTTATTAGTCCTAATATCAGTCTTATCATCGTCGTCTTGCCTTGTCCGGAAGGTCCTATAAGCGCAACTATCTCTCCGGGATTTGCCTCAAAGTCAGCTCCATGTATTACCTCATTATTCTCAACATATGAGAACGAAACTTCTTTCATCCTTACTGTATAACCGCTACTCTCTTCCATATAAAGCTCTGCGCTCTGCGCAATATGCTGTTCCTTGGGCAGCTCTACAAGTTCTCTTACTCTGTGCGCAGATACTGCACTCGATAAAAATGATGGTATGATACCAACCACGCCCGAAAATGCACTCGATAGGTTACTTCTTTGTGACAAAAACAACGTCATGGTGCCGTATGTTATTTTGTGACTCCAAAGCAAATACAGGCAATAGTAAAATGCCAAAAGCGCTACGCCTGTTGTAACCAGTGACATGGCAATTCCAGTCTTGATTGAGAACATATTCATCTCAAGCTGCACCATTTTAAATTCACGCTGCCACCATCTTAGTTTTTCCTCATAATATCCGGCAACTCCAAATGACTTTATTGTATCGGTATTATAAAATGTCTCAACCTCAAAGCTCATAACCTCGCTCGACATTTCCCTTACCTTCTTTTGATAGTATCTTTGTTTCTTGATAAGGAAACGCGACATCAGCAAAAGAAAAGGCGCACTTGCAAATGCAATCCAGGCCATAGTCACATCATAGTGAAAAATAAGGATAAATGTTGCAACAAAATTAAATATACTTACTATTATTGTAGGAAACCACGTTATTGCATTTGCGCTTACCGTTCCGACATCGGCGCTGAATCTGTTGAGTAAATCACCGTTAGAATATTCATTTAAAGCCAGCCAGTCCGAGTCTATAATTTTATCAAAAATATCTGCCTGAATATCATTTCCTATGTCTATGGAAATTTTCAGATTCATTCTTCCCAAAAAATTACCGATTGTAAGATTGGCTCCTATACTAATGACCTCTAACAATATAAGAACCCACAGCTTGTCGGTCTGATACCCTGTTATAATATCTATCAGATATTTACTGATAACACTTGAGATAAGTCCTAAAACAGTACTGACAATCCCCATAATCGTGTAGTAAATAATAACACCCGTGTATCTCTTGCTATAGGAAAAAATCCATTTCCAATCGTCATAGACCTCTTTGATAGTTCCGTCCTTAAACTTATCAAGCAGTATTGCAAGCGATTCAAATGATATGTTGTTTTGTTTGTCTGACCCCGGCTCACTATTACCAAGGTTTGAATAATCATTTTTTTCGTTCATCTGTTAAATCACGCTTCCACAAATATTCCACGCACTACACTCTCGCTAACAAAGCCTATGATCTCATCTTCTAATTTGCCCTCCGAATCGGAGTAGTATTCTAATGCCTGTTTGATAACCTGCGAAGTGGTCGCAGCCTCTTCAAACTTTTCCCATATAAACGCCCCCTGTTCATTAAGAGACATCATTCCGGAAAAACTCTCAGCCGCCTTTCCCGTAGGCACTACCACCTGTTCTCCTGCAATTACCCTTCTAATAAAATCCGGATTTACTTTATATAACTTATTCACATCTAATGCATTTTCCATTACGTTTCTCCATTCATTTTTAATTCCTGCTTCATTGTATCATATAGTGCCTGTGCATACTGACACAAATAATCCGGCGCCGCATCATATCTTCCGGTTTCGGACTTAGCATTTGCTGCGCAATTCGGACACAATGGCCGCCGCCTGCACGTTGTGCATTTCGTATCGATGCGAAGCATATCAGTTTCCCTGACAATATAATCCCATCCGTTTGCGAAACTGCCGCTCTTTAAATCGTAGGTAATGCCCTCCATTGTAATACACGGCATCATTATTCCCTGCCAGGTAACCGCAAAGCTGCTTCTTCCCGCCTGACATGTGAGAGAATCGCTGAATTTAGACCCGTCATATTCTTCAACCAGCCTGCAATCATGCCTAAAGCTATCCATAAATGCTCCGTCACTTTGCGTCTTTACCATGCGAATTGCGGCCTTTGCCGCATCTTTAGGCAAAAGTCTCCATCCTTCTTGGTGCTCATTTTCCCTTTCTCTTATGGCCGCACAAAGATAAGCATCATTGGTTATGTATAACCCTTTGTGTTCGCATATGCTTACAATTTTTTCTATTTGTTTCTCATTTTGGGGAGTTAGAATGAAATTAACCTTAACATCCACGCCTTTATCAAGCAGAAGATCAATCCCCCTCATCACTTTATCAAATCCCGATGGAAAATGACATAAGTTCTCATACGTCTCATTATCAGCACCATAAAGCGTAACGTTAACCCTTCTTACTGACTGCTCTTTGAAAAATGCGGCCCATTTAGCATCAATCAGGGTGCCGTTCGTATTTATGGTGAGAATAAATCCCATCTTTCTATACTCTCTAAAAAGCTCTTCAAAATCGGGATATAAAAGTACCTCTCCTCCGCTCATCTGCAAAAACAGTGCGCCGGCGCGTACCATCTGCTCACCTAATTCAAGATACCATTTAAGAGAGCGCAAATTGCCCAGCTCTTCCATTCTCTTTTGGGGCAGCCGCACGTAGCACATATTGCAATCCATATTGCAGCATGGCGTAAGCTCCATAGTGCCGATAAGCGGGCTTTTATTAAGTTGTGCCTTATCTAGGAGCATTCTTTCAACTCCCGTGCCTGCAGTAAAAACTTTCATATAGCCTATTATAACCTCAAATTTGCTTTACGCTATGCTCCAATATGCAAATTTTTAATTTATTTTACG
>CAJOPM010000202.1 GCA_905236225.1 uncultured Eubacterium sp. | reverse complement strand
TCCATCTCTATCGTTCCCGGCGGCTTACCAGTCATATCATAAAATACTCTATTTACTCCTCGAACCTCATTTACAATCCTGCTTGTTATGGTCTGCATGACCATCCAGGGAATCTTTGCGCTCTCAGCCGTCATAAAATCCACTGTTCGTACTGCGCGAAGCACAACAGCGTAGTCATAGGTTCTTTCATCCCCCATAACTCCTACGGAACGCATATTAGATAATGCAGCAAAATATTGGTCGGGTTTCCATGGTGCCACATATCCATTTTCTTCTTCATAGGCTGCAACGGCCTTATCGATTTCTTCTCTGTATATGGCATCTGCATCCTGTACTATTCTTATCTTGTCAGCCGTAACTTCGCCTATAATGCGAATGCCAAGCCCGGGGCCGGGGAATGGTTGTCTTGATACAAGTTCTTCCGGAATGCCGAGTTTGCGCCCTACTTCTCTAACCTCATCTTTGAATAATAGTCTAAGAGGCTCTACTATCTCTTTAAAATCAACGTAGTCAGGCAGTCCTCCCACGTTGTGGTGTGACTTGATGACGGCGCTTTCTCCGCCAAGCCCCGACTCAACAACATCAGGATAAATAGTTCCCTGCGCAAGATAATCAACTGCTCCTATTTTTTTTGATTCTTCTTCAAATACTCTGATAAATTCCTCGCCGATGATTTTTCTCTTTTGTTCCGGTTCTGTTACTCCTGCGAGTTTTTTATAATATCTGTCAGCTGCATTTACCCTGATAAAATTAAGTTCAAAATCTCCTTCACTGCCAAAAACACTCTCGACCTGATCGCCTTCGTTTTTCCTTAGCAGACCGTGGTCTACGAAGACGCAAGTAAGCTGCCTTCCGATGGCACGGGCAAGAAGGCCTGCCGCAACAGATGAATCAACGCCTCCAGAAAGTGCCAGCAACACACGTCCATTTCCGATTTTCTCTTTAAGTTCCGCAACGGTCTTATCGATAAATGACCCCATCTCCCAATCTCCGCTGCAGCCACATATTCCTCTGACAAAATTAAAGAGTGATACTTTGCCATACTCCGTATGAAGCACCTCGGGATGAAACTGTATCGCATAGAGATTTTCTTTTGTATTTTGAGCTGCTGCCACAGGCGTTGACTTAGTATGCGCAATCGATTCAAAGCCTTCTGCAAGCTGCGATATATAATCAAAATGACTCATCCATACAATTGATTCTTCGGGCATATCTTTAAACAATGCCGATGAGGTGTCGAACTTTGTAGATGTACGGCCATATTCCCTTGCTTTGGCACGTTTTACTTCGCCTCCCAAAAGATGCATCATAAGCTGCGCGCCGTAACAAAGGCCTAAAATTGGTATACCCATTTTAAAAAGTTCATCACTGCATGAAGGCGCGCCATCTTCATATACACTGTCAGGTCCACCGGTAAGTATGATTCCCTTTGGGTTCATGCTTCGTATCTCATCTAATGGTGTCTTATAAGAATAAATCTCGCAATATACGCCACACTCCCTGACTCTTCGTGCGACCAACTGATTGTACTGACCGCCAAAGTCAATCACTATAATCTTCTCGTTGTTCATCAAATTCCTCCTGGCTAACTTCTTTCGCTACTTACGACTTTTGCTTTGTGCATATGAATAAACACAGCCACAATAATCCTGTCTGTACATATCATACTGATTTGATATTTCTGTAGAACGTTTAAATCCGTTTTTCTTTTTAAAGTCTGAATATAGATATTTTACTCCATACTCTTCGGATAATTCTTTGCCGATTTCATTTAATCTGACTGCATCTTTATGCGGACTGATTGATAATGTTGTCGTAAAAAAATCAAAGCCCAGCTCTTTGGCAATGCGTGCACTCTCCCGGAGCCTGAGTTTATAACACCTGGTGCACCTTGCTCCTCTTTCAGGCTGTTCTTCGAATCCTTTTACCGCAGCATTAAACTTTTCCTTATCGAAATTACCTTTGATAAATGAAACCTTGTATTTGGTCGGAAATTTATCTATAAACATCTTTTGCTCATCCGAGCGTTTTTCAAACTCTTCATCGGGGTAAATATTAGGATTGTAATAAAAAACCGTAATTTTAAAATATTGGCTAAGATACTCGATGACATACGAACTGCACGGTGCGCAGCAGCTATGTAAAAGAAGCGACGGGACTTCTCCCGCCGCTATTATTTTTTCTATCTGACTATCAAGTACCTTTTGATAATTGATTTTGTTCATAATTTATTGAACCTTAAGTTCTCCTAAAATCTCTCTAACCTCATCATCATCAAGGCCATCAAGCTTTGGAATAACAAGTGTTCCACCACATTTTGCAGCTTCTAAAATCTTGTCATAAAGGTGAACTGACAAATCATGACGAAGCTGAACTCCTACTTCATGCGCTCTGCCTTCTCCTGTAATTACAACAACTCTATCATGCTTCTGTGGCTCTAAGACACATCCTGTACAATTCATAAAAAACTGCATTGGCTTGTTCTCATCAATGACACAAAAAGGTTTCATAACATCTTACCTCCTAAAACTTCGTTTGCGGCTGATTATACCAGTAATGCCGCATTTGTTAAACATGTAGATTATAGTTTAATTTTTAACATTTGTAAACCTCATCATATCCATAACTATCTTTTATCAAGACTCTAAGATATATCCGGCTGCCGCTTCATACTCCTTTAGGCTTTTGGTCTTTCTTATAGTCTTAAGGCATTTTTCATATTTTTTATAATTCACACCCATATATGCCCATAACTCTTTCATCTTAAAGAGCACATCTCTTTCACCGGAAAGCTCGCCGGTATATTCGATTATAAGATCATTATGAAATGAAAGAAGCCTGTTTTTATCACCGCCGCTAATACCTTTTATCTTTTCTGCAAGTTCCGGATCTGCGACAAGCCCTCTTCCAATCATTATTCTGTTTATATCCACAAAACGCTCTAGGATAAGGTGAGCCATATCAGTGTCTGTGATATCGCCGTTGTACATAATCTTCGTATTATATTTTCCGGCATTAAGCGTCTTGCACATTATTTCAAATGCATCTAAATCGACATTATTTTTATAGAAGTCTTTTTTTAATCTCGGGTGTATGATAAGCTCTTTAATCGGATACTTTGCATAGATTTTTGCCAGTTCTTTCGCTTCTTCTTTATCATAAACGCCTATCCTCGTTTTTATGGAAATATCAGGCAAATCATGTGCTGCTTTTTCATTAAATATATCATCTAAAAATCTTTCATATTCATAAGTATCAAACAGCATTCCCGCACCTTTGCGTTTAGAGAAAACCGTATTGGAAGGGCAGCCTGCATTCAGGTTAACTTCTTTGTATCCTGCATCTTTTAATACATTGCATCCCCACATAAAATCATCCGTCGAATTGGTAATAAGCTGTGGAATAAGCTGACTATCATACGGTAAATATTCTTTCTTCTCACGCGTCTTAAATTTGTGAGTATGATTTGCCGAAAGGAAAGGCGTATAAAATACATCTATACCTTTGTAGTATTTCTTAAAAACTTTTCTGAAAATATGAGTAGTAACACCCTCAAGCGGTGCCATTGCAATCACTATATCTGACATATCAGTGCCTCTGATGGTCATTTGAGTACATCTCACAGAATCTTGCCGACTCTGAAGCTTTTTCGTCCGCCATCACAAGATGAGAAATATCTCCCATTCTAAACATCCTAAACGAAGCAATGGATTGTTGCCTCTCTTCCGTAATAATCTCCGATACGCCGGTAGGTGCCATTGAGGTAAAATGCCACATGATAAACGGGGAAACATTTAACATATGCGACAAGAGCAGCGCAGTGATTCCATAATGGCAAAATAATGCAATAGTCTTTTCGTTACTATCAATTACATCATATATATATCCTCTCTTTTTGTATCCTTTGCTCTCTACAAAAAGATCAAACTGATGTATAACATCGTCATAGATGGCAATCATATCGCCATCTTTTACCAAGGGCTCCTGCCTCCATCCTTTTGCATCAAATAACTTTGGATGTCTGCCATAGTATGACGGCAGTATGTCCCACAATATATGCTTCTTGTACTTACCTGTCGCAGGATCCATATTAAGTTCGTTCGCATAAGCTTCCCTTGCTTCTTTTGATATATTAGGGTCCACTCTTGCAGGAAACTCTCGAAGCCACTCAAGTGTGATCGGCTCTATATCTGTATCTAAAAGAACGCTTTTTGCCGTATCATAGGCTCTTCCTAAAGGTGATACATATGCCTCATCAATATGATATTTTTCTATAATATCTGCCAGACAGCCGGCCTCCCTAATTCCTTTATCAGTTATGGTATCGTGTTCATAGTCAGGGTCAGCATGCCTGATAAATAAGAGTCTCATTCTATTTTTTTCTCCTTGCCAAATCGTTTATAATCTCTCCTGCTATTATCAATCCTGCAACAGATGGCGCAAATGCCACCGACCCGGGAATACTTCTTTTTGCAGACGAAGAAATTTCTTGTGCAAATTCTTCATTATATACAGGTTTAATCGGTTTTTCCCTGGAATAAACAACCTTAAGCGAATCAATGTGTCGCCTCTTGCACTCAGACCTCATAACCTTAGCTAAAGGGCACACTGACGTTTCGTAGATATCTGCCACCTCAAATGCGGCCGGATTGACTTTGTTGCCGGCTCCCATCGATGAAATTACAGGTATGTTATTCTTTTTTGCATTTTCAACTATAGCCAATTTACCTGTCACTGTATCTATCGCATCAACTATGTAATCATACTCGTTAAAATCAAATTCGTCTGCAGTTTGCGGCAAATAAAAAGTCCTGTAAGTTCTCACCTTACATTTAGGGTTTATATCCTTAACTCTTGCAGCTGCGACATCCACCTTATACTTACCTATCGTACTGTGTGTTGCTATAATTTGTCTGTTAATATTTGTAATATCAACTGTGTCGTTATCTATGAGGTCAAGTGCACCTATGCCGCTTCTTGTAAGGCCCTCTGTTACATAACCTCCTACTCCTCCTACTCCAAATATCGCTACTTTACTGTTTTGTAAAACTTGCATGGCTTCATCGCCATATAAAAGAGCTGTTCTTGAAAATTCATCCATACTCATACCTCTAACTTACAAATGACATCATAATCGGAATGGTCACAACCGATAACAAAGTGGTAGAAAACACCATTTTTGCAGCCAGCTCTACATTGGTGTGGAACTGTTCGGATAACAAAGATACAGTAGAAGCCGTAGGAAGAGCCGCCATAAGTACAAATATTTGTCCCATAAGCGTTCCGTTAAATGCCGGAACGCATTTGACAAATGCAATAACTATAAGCGGTATAACTACCAGTCTTATACCTGCCATAATCCACATATCCGCGCCCTTAATAATTGATTTAACATCTGCTCTTGATAAAGACAGACCTACAACTATCATAGAAAGACCGGCCGTTATATCCGAGACATATCCTGCTCCTGTCTCTACAATTTCGGGAAGCGGTATTTTAAAAATGAAAAATATAAGACCTATAATAACCGCCAGGTTAATATTCGTCAAAAACATCTGCCTGAAATTGATTTTATCCTTGATGTCATAGTTTTTGGTTATAACTTTTTTCCCTATAGAAAAAATAAGCAGATTGGTGGCGACATTTGCAAAGGCAATAAGCATCATGCCTTCATCACCATAAACTCCCATAGCAAGCGGGAATCCCATGAATCCATTATTTGAAAACATGCAAACAAAAATCCATACACCCTGCGCCTTTTTATCCACTCTGAAAACTTTCGTGACAACCAAGCCAAAGGCCAGCATACACAAGTGAAATATAAATGCCACTACAAACAGTATTACGCTATGAGATATAATCGTCTCATCATAAGGCCTGACCATTGATAAAAACACTGTTGCCGGAAATGTTATTTTAACAATAAAGTTTGAAAGCTGCGGTGCTATATCAGGCGGCATAATTTTTCTCTTGCCTATGTAAAAACCCAAAAAAACCAGAGCAAATAATACTATTACGCGTGATGTTATTAAATACATGTTACTTTTAGTCCTCTCAAATAATGTTCACAGCCTAAGAATTTTAACGGCCTTTAGCCTTCGCTCGCAATATCTGCCACCTTGCATTTTGATACATTTATCAAATCCTTCGGCGAAAGTTCTATTTGGTATCCAACCTTGCCTGCACTAACAAATATATGCTTATAATCCATCGCCGTCTGATGTATAAAAGTCGCAAACTGCTTCTTCATTCCAATCGGCGAACATCCTCCATGCACATATCCGGTGAGCGGCAACAGCTCCTTTTGCTTTATCATGGCAATGGATTTTTCTCCTGCTGCCTTGGCAGCTTTCTTAAGATCAAGTTCCGCTTTGACAGGCACTACAAATACATAATACTCTTTATTCTTTCCCTGAGTCACGAGCGTTTTAAATACCCTATTAGGATCTTCAAGCAATATGCTCGCTATCTCTTCGCCGCTCATAGTAGCATCCTGCTCATAAATATGAAGCTCATATGATATTTTTTTTGCATCCAGCACTCTACATACGTTGGTTTTCTTTTCTTTTTTCATATCTTTTCGGTAATCAAATGTACTCCTTAAAGAAACTATCCAGCTTATCAAATGGTATTGCATTTTTATTGCCGCCATCATACAGATCAGTATGAACAGCATCCGGAATGATCATAAGCTCTTTGTTATCTGCATATTTACTGTCCTTTATCATATCAGCATAAGCGTCCTTTGGCACATACATATCTGCTGCAAGTGTAATGCCATACCTGTTTACAAATGTTACCTTACTGTGATCAACGCTGTCGCTTTTCGGGAATGTCTTGTCCCAACTTGTTTCTAAATGTAACTCCTGCTTACTAATCATTTAACTTTCTCCTTTTTATCTTTTGT
>CAJOPM010000201.1 GCA_905236225.1 uncultured Eubacterium sp. | reverse complement strand
CGATAAGTTATCAAAGATAAAGAAACCCCTCGAAAAGAAAGATGCACCTATGATTTCGGATGAGGAGCTTTTAGATGCCTACAGTGCGCTGGCGGAAGTTATACCTCAGATGGACTATGATGCTGTTGAAATGATAATAGAGCAGGTTAATGAAAACGCTCTAAAGCCGGAAGATGAAGAGATTATGAATCAGCTTGCATCTATGCTTAAGTTATTTGAGTGGGATAAAATGGAAGAGCTGATTAAAGATAGAAATACAAGGGGGTGATAGCTATGAGCAGGAATCAGGTAATGGTGATAGCCCAAAAGGAAAATTTTCTTGTAAGAGTATTGACGAAAAAGATAATAGAGTCAGGTATAGATTGTGTATTTGCCACATATAATATTAATAATATCAGCAAGGAATTAAAGGATATGGATGCCGTTACTGTCTATATGGACGAAGGGATGAGCCCGCCTGAAGATGTACTTCATTATCTTGGAGATGCCTTAGCGGAAGAAAACGGCAAATTGATGCTTATAGGAGAAGGCGATGATTTAAAGAAGGTAACAAGATGGTTTCCGTCTGATGTTTTATATAAATCTTTTACGAGGCCTGTAAATAACGAAGAATACATAGATACACTTAAGGAGTTGCTTAGTAAAGCGGATGCCGGTGAATTTAAGAAACAATTGCTTGTAGTAGATGATGATCCGAATTATCTTTCACTCGTAAGGGAATGGCTTAAAGGCTCATACAAGGTGGCAATGGCAAATTCGGGTTTGCAGGCTCTAAAGTGGCTTGGAAAAAATAAAGCCGATCTTATTTTGCTTGACCACGAGATGCCGGTAACATCAGGACCTCAGGTGCTTGAAATGCTTAGAAATGATGATGAGACAAAAGATATTCCGGTAATGTTTTTAACGGGAAAAAGCGACAAGAAAAGCGTAATGGAAGTAATTGCGCTAAAGCCTGAAGGATACTTTTTAAAAACTATTGAAAGAGAAGAACTTTTAGAAAAACTGAAGGAATTTTTTATTTTACATAGTTAGGGGAACACGTAAATGATAGATTTCATAGCAAATCATCAATTGAATATTATGATGGGGCTTGGCAGTATCTGCGGTATTATGGCGCTCTTTGCGGCTATTACAAAAACCATTACTGCCAGAAGAAAAATGGCGCTTTTGCTTATGGAGCTTAGCGCTATGATATTGCTGTATTCTGACAGGCTTGCATATATTTACAGAGGCGATGAGTCTAATACGGGCTACATTATGGTAAGAGTAACCAATTATCTTGTATTTTCAATGACACTAGCGGTATCTGCGGCGTTTAACCTGTATCTTAAAGACCTTGTTATCAATGAGGTGCAGCTTGAAAAAATACCAAAACGACTTTATTTTGTAACGGCGCTTGTTGGCGTGGGGCAGATTCTTGTTATAATTTCTCAGTTTACAGGGCTTTATTACACATTTGACGATAGTAACAGATATCAAAGATCGGATGCATTTGTGCTTTGCTATATGATACCGCTGCTTATAGCTGCAATCCAGTTTACAATTATTATTCAGTACTACTTTAGGATAAATAAGATTGTAAGAGTCTCACTTTTGATGTTTACAATTCTTCCGATAGTAGCATCTATAGTACAAATATATTCATACGGAGTATCGCTTACAAATATGACAATAGTTGGTGTGGCGGCTATCCTTTATATTTTTGTGCTGATAGATTTAAATAACACGGTAGAGAAAGCAAACGAGCTGCAGCTTAAATATTTTGAAGAGGAACAAGCAAGCATGCACAGACTTTTCGATCAAACTGCAACAGCATTTGTTACGGCAATTGATGCAAAAGACGTATATTCTCAAGGGCACTCTTTAAGAGTGGCAAAATACGCAAAAAAGATTGCTCAAAAGGCTGATATGAATGAGGAAGAGTGCGAAGAAGTATATTATGCCGGCCTGCTTCATGATGTCGGAAGGATAGGTATTCCGGACAGCATATTGCAAAGCAGCGGGACGATAACTCAAGAAGAGCGTGATATTGCCAGAAAAAAAGCAAATATAGGAGAAGAGATTCTATCAAATATTGAAGAATATCCTTATCTTAGAATTGGTGCTAAGTCCAGCTATGAAAACTACGATGGGAGCGGATACCCCGACAAGCTCAAGGGAGAGGATATTCCTGAGATAGCAAGGATCATTGCGGTTGCAGATGCATACGATAATATGACATCCAAAAGCAGGAGAAGAGATCCGCTTCCAATGCAGATGGTAAGAGAAGAATTTATCAAAGAGTCAGGAGCAAAATTTGATCCTAAATTTGCCGATATTGCCATATCTATTATAGAT
>CAJOPM010000200.1 GCA_905236225.1 uncultured Eubacterium sp. | reverse complement strand
GCCGTAACACATACCGCTTTTGCATTTGCATTAGCATCCGATGAGCTGCTTATCGCTACTGATGTTATCATGACGCAATCTGCATCATTTTTTGTGCCAAGGGTGATTATTCCATCATTTAATATACCGTTTAAGGTCACCGTAGCGGCCTCGGTGCTGATAGTATTTATTATTGCCTCAGATGCGGTCTTGTACCCTGCCGATGTTATATTCGTATACAAATTTGCCGAAGGGAACGAGGGCGTAAAGTAAACATAATATGTCTCGCCCGCCGCATAGCCGCTCTTTGCAATATTTACATTTATATCAACATTTTGCGACGTACCGATAGCATCATTTTCCCAGCTTATTGTATGTAAGTTGCTGACATTTAGCGTATTAGTAACTGCAGAGGCGGCGCTGCCCGAAGTATATGTCGCCGAATTTATGCTAAGCGCAATCGGATTATTTATCGTACCTATCGTAAATGTGCCGCTTGCAAGAAATGCACTTAGTTTTACCACGGCATCATATGAGGTGCCGGTGGTTGATATTGCCAGAGACGATATAGCCACAGATCCGGGCGAGATGGTATCTGTAAGTTCGCAGGACCAGTCAGCGTGAGTCGTGCCAAGCGCCCCCGATCTTCCCGCCGTTATCTTGAGATTTTTCCCTGTAAATCCATACTGGGCATTGCCTATTACCGCCGTAAGCGAATCCATATAATCTATACCGTCGGTAAGCGTAAAGACTATGCTAAGCGCACCGGAAGATGAGACGGTGCTGGTAAATGTTGCCGACGCACCATATCCGATTGACGAGGGCGTATTTGCCTGATAATCACTGGCAAGAGCCCCGCTTGTTAAGGTCGCGGCCGCATTATATAAATCACCAAACTGGTCATAAACATTATATCCCGTGACCGTAACACTCTTATAAGAATTGCTCTCTGTAATGCTCACCCCACCTGACGCTTCACCTACAGAGGTTAATATTCTGCTCTGGGTTGTTACGTAAAATCCATATCCGTTTATCGTGGTATATGAAGTGTCAGACTCCGCTGAAGATATAAATATCTGCCTACCCGCTACAAGTTCATCATCATAAACGCCTTCGGATGTAGATGCTGCTATATCCGATGCGCCGCTTTTGCCGGTTCCTATATTATAAATGGCATCAGTCAGCAGCGCCCCATATGTATCTATTGTTGCTATATAATAGAAGGTTCCATTGTTATCAATTGTAACTATTCCTTCTGATACTGATATCGAAGTAATATCCAAAAGGTTTGTATTCTTGCCTGATAAAGTTCCCTTATCCGCCGTTCCCGAGGTCAGACCGCTAAGAGATGTGGCAAATATAATCTGCGCAGGCGATGCCACTATATCGGCATAGCTTATTTTCCACGCACCGTTTGTATATTGCTGCGTAACGGTAAAATATGTCCGCCCTTCAAGCACTCTGTAAGATATATAATCTCCGCTTTGGAACGTATAAGCCTTTTTACAGGTTACGCTAACTGCTCCGGATGAGGCATCCGCATTTTCTACGACCGTGGTGTTTGAAACATGAACCGATGCTCCTTCAAATCTTACAGCCGTAATCGTAGCCTGAGTTGCTGTCGCATCCATAGATGATTCATACTGATCGAATACTTCATAGCTTCCCAGGCTTAAAGCTGCGCCCGCCGAAACGCTTGTATCGCTCATCGGCTCTGCTATAATCGTCGTTGAAACAGATGAGTCGGTTGTGTATGCACTGCTCTTCTTAGATGAATAAGTTTTTGTATCATTTGGCGTAAAGAAAGCATAATACTCAGTATCTGCCACAAGGGTGCCGCTCTGATAAGAGAGATAAATATCCTTGGTGACAGTCGCCGCTTTAGCTAATGATTTAGTATAGGTTGCAACTCCATTTTCAACATTTATATTGCTGTTATCAGATGTTAATATTACCGCCGTCGGATTATCAAGCGTGCCTACGGAAATTGTCCCCGATGTCTTCCACCCACTCAGCGTAACATGCAGCTGATTATTATAAATATATTCGTTTTCATCATCATTAAGCATAGACTGGGCATTATGCGAAAGCGTAATGCTGCTGCCGGGAGATGATGTCTTCTTTTTAACCGTAAGCGCCCATTTGGCGGATTTCTTTTTGCTTTTTACATAGATAGTTGTGCTTCCGACCTTCTTCGCCTTAACCTTGAAAGTTACGTAAGTTATATTCTTTTTTGTCTTTATCTTTTTGGCGCTGATACTCGCAACACTCTTATCGGTAGATTTAACTACAATACTTTTCTTAGCAGAGCCTGATAATTTGCCCGGCGAAAGTTTTACCTTAAATGTCCTGCTGCTGCCCTTTGTCATAGAGACTTTCTTTTTCTTAGGCGTAACCCTGCTAATCTTGGTAATTGTCTTTTTAGCTTTCTTTATGTTATCTGCAGGCGCTGCCTGCACTAAAGCTGCATTTGATAAAACAAGCGATATAATCGTAATTAGTGATAATAATCTTTTCATAATAAGCACCCCATAAACAATCTAAGGTTTATTTTACCCCATATTTACATATATCGGCAAATTGATATATAATTAATTACCTTTTAGTTAATATGATGTTAAAGTTTTGGTGAATAAATATGGAAAAATTTAATGTCAGCGGCATGAGCTGTGCCGCTTGCGTAGGGCACGTAGAAAAGGCTGTCTCATCCGTAGACGGCGTAAGTGAGGTAAATGTAAACCTTCTTACCAATTCTATGACCGTCGAGGGCGGAGATGCCTCTAAGATTATTTCGGCCGTGCAAAAGGCCGGATACGGCGCATCCATTCAATCAAATAATGCAAAAGCAAATGAAACAGATGCTGAGCTTACAGACAAACAGACTCCTCTTATGCTAAGGCGACTGATTTTATCTGTTATATTCTTACTCCCTCTTCTCTACCTTTCAATGGGGCATATGATGTTTTCATGGCCTCTCCCCTCATTTTTAGAAGGAAATCACGTAGGGATGGCTATCAGTCAAATGCTGCTTTGCATCATTATTATTGTTATTAACAAAAAATTCTTTATAAGCGGAATCAGAGGGCTTATTAACAAATCTCCAAATATGGATACTCTTATAGCTTTAGGAAGCGGCGTATCATTTGGCTACAGTATTGTCATTTTATATATGATGACCTATTATCAATTCTTGCAAATGACGTCCGAAGCCAGTGAGCTTATGAACCAGCTTTATTTCGAGTCAGCCGCCATGATCCTAACTCTTATTACAATAGGTAAAACCCTGGAGTCTTACTCTAAGGGACGCACAACAGATGCGATTAAATCTTTAATCAGCCTTACGCCCGATAAAGCCACCGTCCTTCGAGATGATAAGGAATTAGTTATTAATGCAAGCGAGGTTGTGTCAGGAGATATTTTTATTGTAAGAGGCGGCGACAAAATCCCTGTCGACGGAGTAATTATATCGGGCATAACTTCTATAGATGAATCCGCTCTTACAGGTGAGAGCATCCCCAACGATAAATCTACGGGAGATGAAGTATCGCAAGGCACCATTAACGTATCGGGCTTTATCAAATGCCGCGCAAGCAGGGTCGGCTCTGATACCACTCTTGCCAAAATAATTCAGCTTGTTAAGGATGCAAGCGCTGCCAAAGCTCCTATTGCAAGAGTTGCCGACAAAATATCGGCAATCTTCGTGCCGATTGTTTTGCTTATTGCCCTTGCAACCGCCATCATTTGGCTTCTTAGCGGTGCTCCTTTATTTATGGCTCTAAAGAGTGCTATAAGCGTATTGGTAATAAGCTGTCCGTGTGCTCTGGGCCTGGCTACTCCCGTTGCCATCATGGTAGGAAACGGCCTTGGCGCCCGCAACAGTATTTTGTTTAAAAGCGCATCATCACTTGAGCAGGCTGCCAGGTGCAAGATAGTCGCATTTGACAAGACCGGCACCATCACCAAAGGCACTCCTTATGTCACAGACGTAATACCATTAGAGAGCTACAGCACTAAGGATTTGCTAAAGATTGCTCTTAGCCTTGAGATTAAGAGTCTTCATCCTCTTGCATTATCCATCGTAAATTATGCTACTGATATGCAATTAGAAGCTCTTGAGACGACTGACTATAAGACAATGAGCGGTCTTGGCGTAAGCGCCGTCATATCTGATCACACCTATTATGCGGTAAAAGAAGACTACGCCAACGAGCTTCTATCAGGCAATAAAACACTTAACGACTATATTGATATTTCAAAAATCAATTCATTAAAAGGCGAAGGCAAAACCATTGTATGTATTCTTAAAGATAACGAGCTTTGCGGCCTTATCGCTCTTGCCGATATTATAAAAGACGACGCTTATGATGCCATCGCAGCCCTTAAGAAAATGGGGATTTATACCCTTATGCTAACAGGAGATAATCAGCGCTGCGCCGACTATATTGCATCATGTGCCAATATTGATCTTGCAATCTCTAATGTACTTCCCGGCGAAAAGGAAGCCCTGATAAGGCAGCTGTCTAACTACGGCGATGTCATTATGGTGGGCGATGGTATAAATGATGCCCCGGCTCTTACAAGCGCATCCGTAGGCATAGCCATCGGAACAGGAACCAAGATTGCAATTGAAAGCGCCGAGGTAATAATACCCGGCACTTCCCTTATGGACGTTGCCGCTGCCATAAAGCTTTCCAAGGCGACGCTTAGAAATATTTATCAGAATCTATTTTGGGCTTTTATTTATAATATAATAGGCATACCTCTTGCAGCAGGTTTGTATTATCCTCTTTTCGGCATCACCTTAAGCCCGGGCTTTGCCGCCGCCGCCATGAGCCTTTCAAGCTTTTGTGTTGTAATGAATGCTCTAAGACTTAACCTGTTTAACATACACAGCCCAGACAAATTCAGTCACAGCTGCGATATTAATATAGACGCAGATAAACTATCACATATAAAAGGAGATAACAAAATGACTCAAACACTTAATATCAAAGGCATGATGTGCCCACACTGTGAAATGAATGTTAAAAAAGCCCTCGAAGCTATCGACGGCGTAACCGTAACTGAAGTAAGCCACGAAAAGGGAATCGCAACCGTTAGCGGCGATGTATCAGCCGATGCATTAAAAGAGGCCGTAACCGGCGCAGGGTACGAAGTGGTATAGGGCACAGGGTATTTTTGTAATTAGTAAAAGCAGTCGCTTCGTATTTATGCGGCTGCATTCTTTTTCTTTGAGATGTGCATACCGCCCAAACAAGTCTCGCAAGCGAGACTTGTTTGGGCGCCGGATTTGCGGCCGCTTTAGCGGCCTTGCTTATGCATCCCTATCGGACATAATTGGCTTTTGGGATGCATTCTTTTTGAACTTGTCTCTTCTCTATGCATCCCTAAACGACATTTTTGACTTTTGGGATGCATTCTTTTTGAACTTGTATCTTTGCTATGCATCCCTACTAGGCATTTTTGCCTTTTGGGATGCATTCTTTTTGAGCTTGTATCTTTGCTATGCATCCCTATTAGGCATTTTTGCCTTCTGGGATGCATTCTTTTTGAGCTTG
>CAJOPM010000199.1 GCA_905236225.1 uncultured Eubacterium sp. | reverse complement strand
TTCTCTAAGCGATAATTCTCTTCCCGCAACAACTCTTGTGGCTCCTAAATCATGCCAGAATTTAAAGGTAAGATAGTTAACATTATTCGCCTGAGTGCTTATATGGATGTCAATCTGAGGACATACCTGCTTTGCAATCATAACTATACCGGGATCAGATATAATAAATGCATCCGGCTCAATAGCTGCAACCTCTGATAAATATTTTTTTGCAATCTCAATATCATTATTATGCGCAAGAACATTAGCCGTAACATATACCTTTACGCCTCTGTCGTGAGCAAATTTAATCCCCTCTTTCATATCTTCATATGAAAAATTTTTTGCCTTTGCCCTCAAAGAAAAAACATCGCCGCCTATATAGACGGCGTCAGCTCCATATATAACGGCAATCTTGAGTACCTCTAGGCTGCCGGCCGGTATCAATAATTCACATTTGCCATTCATAAATAGCTCCTATTTCTTAACACTAAATGTTGCTCCATCCCCTACGGGCAGTATGCTTGTCGTAAGCTCATCTGTATGAGTAATCTCATGTAAAAACGCCCTCATCCTCTTGTGAATTGTTCTGTTGCGCCGTTCAACAAGATATATAGACTCTATAATATCTCCGCCGAAAAGTACATTGTCACAAATCAGAACACCACCGCTTCGCAGAAGTGGCACAATCAGAGGCAAAAACGCTTTATATTGCCCTTTTGCCGCATCCATAAATATCAAATCGTATCCACGTTTAAGATTATCAATTACCTCAAAGGCATCTGCCTCATAAAGCGTTATCTGATTATTTTTATTAAAAAGGGCAATATTTTCTCTCGCAAGGGCGCCTCTTTTAGCAGAACTTTCTATAGTATCTATATGAGCATTATCTTTTATATATTCACTCATAAAGATAGCCGAATATCCAACTCCTGCCCCTATTTCCAACACTCTGTCAGGGTTTATCAAAGTCAGCATACTTTTAAGAAAGCTTTGCATATCTCTTCTGATAATCGGTATATTATCTTGAAGGGCTTTATCTCTTAAATTCTCAATTTCGTCTCTTTCATCAACGTCAAAAGATTCTATAAATGTCCTAATCCTGTCTTGCATTTCCAAACTCATGGCTTAAATCCCAAGTCGATATCAAGCAATCTTATCAGTTCGAAATTAAGATTTTGAAAGAGTCTGCAAAAATCGAGCTCCGCATTCAAGAATTTGCTGCAATACTCATCTTTTTCCATCAGTGAATGCTGTTGCATCATGGTCTCTTCCATATATTCTTTATTATCGGAAGTCCCATTTTGGAAATCAAAATTTCTCTTACGGAAAGCATTAGCCATTTCCCATTTATCCGGATGAGCCTTAATCTCTTCCATCGCTTTGATATAGTTCTTATAAGTATCGCTCTCTTTTATTATCTGTGTAAGTTCTTCGATTTTTTGATTAAATGTATCCATCTTGTCTTCACCACCAAATCTACACTTCCATAATTATCGGGATAAGCATAGGTCTTCTCTTAGTCTTTTTCCAGACGTAATCACCGAGCGCATCTTTAATTGTTGTTTTTATCTTGCTCCAGTCGGTAATGTGTTTTTCTTCACATTTTTCTACAGCTTCATTGAGCACTTGCTGAGCTTCATCCATAAGGCCTTCCGACTCTCTTACATATACAAAGCCTCTGCTCACTATATCAGGACCGGCCAAAACTCTGGCCGTCTTAGCTTCAAGAGTAAGAACTACAATAATGATTCCATCTTCCGAAAGACGCTGTCTGTCTCTAATTACAATATTGCCGACATCTCCGATTCCAAGACCGTCAACATAAACATTTCCTACGGATACCTTACCAGTAACCTTTGCTCCGTCTTCTCCTATCTCTAAAACATCTCCGGAGTTAATCATAAGTATATGATCTTTATCATATCCTAAATCCCTTACAATCTTAGCCTGCGCCATACGGTGCTTATACTCTCCGTGAACCGGAATTGAATACTTAGGTCTGACAAGAGAATATATTAATTTTATCTCTTCTTGGCAAGCATGTCCCGAAACATGTGTATCTTGAAATACTACGTCAGCCCCTTGCTTTGAAAGTTCATTAATAATATGTGCCACGGACTTTTCGTTACCCGGGATAGGATGTGAACTCATAACAATGGTATCTCCGGGCTTAACGTGAATCTTCTTATGCATACCACTTGCCATTCTTGAAAGAGCAGCCATAGACTCGCCCTGACTTCCCGTCGTAATAAGAACCGTCTTCTCATCGGGGTAATTCTTAAGCTGATCAATATCTAAAAGTGTATTTTCGGGAATATTAATATATCCCAATTCTGTAGCAGTAGCAATAATATTAACCATACTGCGACCTTCTACACCTACTTTACGACCGTATTTGTGCGCTGTATTAATAATCTGCTGTACTCTGTCAACATTTGAAGCAAATGTCGCAACAAAAATACGCGAGTTACTATGTTCAGCAAATATCTGATCAAAAGTTCTGCCTACGCTCTTTTCAGACATAGTGAATCCGGGGCGCTCTGCATTCGTGCTATCGCACATAAGTGCAAGCACACCTTTTTTTCCGAGCTCTCCGAATCTTTGCAAATCAATGGCATCACCATAAACCGGCGTATAATCAACCTTAAAATCTCCGGTGTGAACTATAATTCCTGCCGGTGAATAAATAGCAAGCGCAGCCGCATCCTGTATGCTGTGATTTGTCTTGATAAATTCTACTCTGAATTCTCCAATATTGATATGCTGTCCGTATTTTACAACCTTACGTCTGGTCTTTGTAAGCAAATTATGTTCTTCTAATTTATGCTCGATAATACCGTTAGTAAGTCTGGTAGAATAAATTGGCGCATTTACCTCTAAAAGAACGTAAGGAAGCGCCCCGATATGATCTTCATGTCCGTGAGTTATAAAAAATCCCTTTACTTTTTCGATATTGTCCTGAAGATACGTAAGTTCCGGCACAACCAAATCTACCCCTAGCATATCATCGCCGGGAAATGCAACACCGCAGTCTACAACAATAATACTGTCTCCATATTCAAAGGCAGTAATATTCATTCCGATCTGTTCTAATCCTCCTAATGGAACGATCTTCAATTTTGAGTTTTTGTTTTTATTCAATTTGTCCTCCTATTATTACCTAAAGATGCTGCTATTACTCATCCGATCTCAACATCATCAAGCAATTCTTCAAATATTTTTCCAAGTGCTTTAAGTTTTGTATCATCTTCAACAAATTCATACATCACATCATCATCGTTTTCTAAAATGCGCCTCATGATATAACACTCTGCCTCATCTTCCGACTCATCGGATTCCGTAACCAGAATATACTGTTCGTCAGCAAGTTCAGTCTGCGCCAAAACGTATAATGGTATGCTCTTATGCTGATCTTCATCATAAAAATCTATCTTTTCCATCTAAGACTCCATATTAAGACTATCAAGATATCCTTGAAGTATAAACGTGGCAGCTATTTTATCGATGTGTTGTTTTCTGTTCATACGATCTACTCCAAAGTCATCTAAAACTCTGTCTGCCGCAATCGTTGTAAGCCTCTCATCCCATAAAATAACCTCCAGGGCACATCGCTGCTCTAGCTTTTCCTTGAATTCATTGGTTCTTTGGCAACGCTCACCCTGGCTATTGTCAAGATGTTTAGGAAATCCTAAGACTATCCTGTCCACCTCATATTCTTCTATCAATGTTTCTATTCTTGCTAATGTCTGCCTAAGTTTATTCTCTGACTTTCGGGTAATAACCTCAAGTCCCTGGGCAGTCAGAAGCAGCGGATCCGATACAGCGACTCCGACTGTCTTAGATCCGTAATCCAATCCCATTATTCTCATAAAAAACCTGTTATAATGTGGCAATATATTCTTTTAGGAGCTCTTCTACAAGTTCGTCTCTTTCAACTTTCATTATAAGACTTCGAGCGTTATTATGACTGGTGATATATGTTGGATCTCCTGACATAACATATCCGACTATCTGATTTACGGGATTGTATCCCTTCTCTTTAAGAGCCTGATAGACAAGACGCAAGATGTCTCGGACTCTCATCTCAGGTTCTTTCTCAACTTTAAAAAATTGTGTCTTACTAATATCACTCATATTTTCACCCCATTCTCTCACCGCTAACCATTTAAACTATTTTAAACTAAAATCTAGATATTGGCAATGCATTTTCACTCAAGCACAAGATATCCCTGCTCATTGATACTTTTAGCCTTACGTATTAACGCATGCTTACCAATGACATATTCAGAAGGTGCTATACTCATTATATACTCTTTTGTATATCCCTTTATATATTTTTTATTTCTATATGTAATCTCTTCTTCCGGGAACATTTCAACATCACGGTCTATATAATATTTCTTAAATTCTTTAGTGTTATTATCAGAAATATCTTGTAAAATGCTGCTTCTTGCCTTTTTGGTATTATTATCTACCTGATTGGCAAAATCATAAGCCTTTGTTCCTTTTCTTCTTGAGAATTTAAAAATATGCATTTGATAAAGGTTAATCTGTTCTAAGTAACTTCTTGTCTTCTCAAATTCCTCATCCGTCTCACCCGGGAATCCCACAATAACATCAGTAGTAATAGCCGGATGTTCAAAAGTGCTTCGCAAAATATCCAGCGCCATTTTATATTCTTCGGTTGTGTAATGTCTGTTCATCCTCTTAAGCGTTGCATCACAACCGCTTTGGAGCGACAAGTGAAAATGAGGGCAAATCTTTTCGCATTTTTTTAATCTTTGCGAAAATTCCCTGTCAATTATCATTGGCTCGAGCGAGCCTAATCGGATTCTTTCAATCTGCTCAATCTCATTTGCTCTTTCGATAAGTTCTATCAGACTACTATCCATATCCTTGCCGAAAGATGAAAGATGAATTCCTGTAAGTACAATCTCTCTATGTCCCTTTTGAGAAACTACTTTAAGCTCATCAATAATATCCTCAACCGCTCTGCTTCTGGCTCTGCCTCTTACATAAGGTATCTTGCAATATGTACAGAAAGCATTGCATCCGTCCTGCACCTTAATAAAGGCCCTTGAATGTTCTTTTGTATCATAAAGATGCATATTTTCATATTGCCTGGCCTGTGAAATATCTTTTACATCAACCATCTGATGCCTTTTTAGATTGTATTTGTCAATCATCTCAATCAGATGCGACTTTAAGTTATTGCCTATAAGTATATCTGCTCCGCATTTTTTTAGCGCCTCGCTATCACCTTGTACGTAGCACCCGGCCGCAACGACGATTGCGTCATTATTTAGTTTTTTGGCCCTTGATATCATTTGTCTTGATTTTTGATCTGCAATCTGTGTGACAGTACAGGTATTTATCACATATACATCTGCTTGTTCGTTAAATGATACTATCTCATATCCGGCCTCTTGAAGCATCTGCTGCATGCTTTCACTTTCATAAGAATTCACCTTACAACCAAGGTTATGTATAGCCGCTTTTTTCATAGCCCATTCCCTTCTAAACATTGACATTTGCCTGCGCCTCGTCTAAAATGTGATTAAATTAACAAACATTTAGGAGGTATATTATGGAAAACGTTAAAATTCTTTTAGACTCCATTGATAAAGTTAAAAGTTTTGTTAACACAGTTTCTAAATTTGACTTTGATTTTGATTTAAGATCAGGTCGATATATTATTGATGCCAAATCCATAATGGGAATTTTCTCCCTTAATTTATCGGATCCTATAGAACTTCAGATTCATGCAGGCGATAGTACAAATCTTGAAGAAGTAATGGAAAGCATCAAGCCTTATATAGTTGATTAATATTACTCCTCCGACTTATCGGAGGAGTTTTTTATTGGGCTCTTACAATAATTGTCTCTGTAGTATCTATTGCGTTTTTAACAAGCTCATCTATTTTTTCAGACAACTTCATCTCGCTTTTTTCGATTGTCTTTCTTTGGGGCTTTGTAACAGGATGCTTTGCTACGAATATAGTACAGCAATCCTCATATGGTAATATCGAAGTCTCATATGTCCCAATCTTAACAGCTCTATCTATTATTTCCTGTTTGTCAAATGCTATAAGCGGTCTGTATACCGGCATATCACAGACAGCATTTGTAACAGCTAAGGCCTGTGTAGTCTGACTTGCAACCTGCCCTATGCTCTCTCCGGTAATCAAGCCGATGCACTGCGTCTCGTTTGCAAAATACTCAGCAATTCTCATCATATATCTTCTCATGATGATTGTAAGTTCTTCATGCTTGCATTTCTCATATATATACATCTGAATATCGGTAAAATTAACCACCTTCAAATATATAGGTCCTGTATAGCGAGATACTATTTTCGCTAAATCTATAACTTTTTGCTTTGCCCTTTCACTAGTATATGGAGGCGCATGAAAATAAACAGCATCAATTTTTACACCGCGCTTTGCAACCATATATCCTGCAACCGGTGAATCAATTCCACCCGATAACAGCAGCATCGCCTTGCCGGCTGTGCCGACCGGCATACCGCCGGGTCCTTTAATTTCCTGAGAATAAATAAACGCCCTGCTTCTGACTTCCACCTCAAGCATCACTTCAGGATTGTGAACATCAACCTTAAGTTCACTAAACTTTTCAAGAAGCACTTCGCCAAGCAACGCACTTATTTGCATAGAATCAAGCGGGTAATGTTTATCGCCCCTTCTGGTATGAACTTTAAATGAAAAATTCTTATCCGGATAGCTTCCCTCTATAAACCTAACAGCATTTTCCTTAAGTGATTCTATGTCTGTCTTATCACATATCATGACCGGGCAAAATGCAACTATGCCAAACACATTTTTAAGCGCGGCTGTTGTCTCTTCATAATCAAACTCAGACAACGCCTCAACATATACTCTTCCCTGCTCTTTAGTTACTTTAAATTCTCCATCAACAAACTTTAGGGCGTTTTTTATCTGTTTTACAAGCGCATCTTCAAACAAATGACGATTTTTACCCTTAATGCCGATTTCTCCATATTTAATTAAAAACGCTTTGTACATAATATTAACTCCTGATATTAACTCCTGACAAATTTCTTTAATTGATTGTATAGCGGCTCAATTATTTCAAGCAAGTACAAAGCTTGCTCTATAGTATTATTCTCACTGAAACTGAATCTGATTGCGCTATCCATTCTCTGCATAGAAAGATTCATGCTCTTAAGTGTAGAAGATTTCTCCTTTTTATTTGAAGAACATGCACTGCCCGACGAGACATATATCCCTTTCTCTTCAAGAGCATGAAGCATAACTTCACTTCTTACTCCCATAAAACTTACATTTAAAATATGCGGAGCGCATATTTCATCATCCGGTGAATTAATGCATACGCCGTCCATCTTAAGCAATCCATCTTTGATAATATCTTTTATCTTTTTTATATTAGCATTACTTACAGATGCATTTTCAAATGATAAGCTTGCTGCAAGTGCCATTCCTGCAACTCCGGGTACATTATCTGTTCCCGATCTCATATTGTTCTGCTGACCCCCGCCTAAAATAAGTGGTTTTATTCTTGTCTTATCTTTAATAAACAAAAATCCAACACCCTTAGGTCCATGAAATTTATGTGCACTTGCCGAGAGCAAATCAATATTATTTCTTGATGGATATAGTTTATATTTAGAAAAGCCCTGTACATAATCCGAATGAAATATAATATCCGGATAGCGTCTCTTAACCTCTGATGCAATATCGCCAACTGGCTCAACAACTCCGGTCTCGTTGTTAACTCCCATAACAGAAACCATAAATACATCTTCGCTTAGCGCATCATACAAAGAGTCTGTATCAACTATACCTTTTTCATCTACCGGAATTCTAATGACATTTACACCCATCTCCTCTAAAAACGATGCCACTTGCGATACAGACGGATGTTCTATCTGCGTAGTAATAAGTGTATTTTTATTTCTTTTATTTGCAAGATAACTTCCAATTAAAGAAAGATTATTAGATTCTGTGGCTCCTGACGTGAAGAGAATTTCTTTCTTATCGCATTTAAGAATTTTAGCAATCCGCTCTTTGGCATCAGATAGATAGCGTTCAGCTTCGATTCCTTTCATATGTAGCGAAGAAGGATTTCCGTAATCTTTTGTAAATATTTTATTTGTCAGCTCTACAACTTGCGGATATACTGCAGTTGTGGCCGAATTGTCGAAATATGCCTCCATTATATTTCCTCATTTATCTCAGAATTTATCATAAGCAAAGACAACATACATATAGCTGCCGTATCAGTTCTAAGTATCCTTCTGCCCAAAGAAATAACCCTAGAATGCTCTTTTATCTTATCTATCTCTTCGGGTGCAAATCCTCCCTCAGGCCCGATAAAAACAGCTACAGACGATGCTTTGCCTGCCAGCTTCATTGTATTGGTAAATGATTTCATTCCTTCATAATTTTCATAAGGAACTATGATTAAATCACAATTATCCTTAGCAAAAGATATGGCATCTTCATAATCCATAACCTCGCCAACCGCAGGTATGATGCTTCTTTTAGACTGCTTTGCCGCGCTCTTTGCTATAGCCTGATATTTAGCGACGCGTGCGGTGGCCTTTTCTTTAGTAAGTTTTACAACACAGTACTTCATATTTACCGGTATTATATGAGATACTCCCAGCTCAACGCACTTTTCAATCACCGTCTGCATACGCTGCCCCTTAGGAATAGCCTGAAAGAGATAAATCTTTTGATTAAGTTCGGTATTTGATGCATCGTAATCTATATCAGCCTGTACAAATTCGCTGCTCATCTCACTGATAGTGCACATATAATCATCGCCTTGCCCACTGCTGATACGAATCTTATCTCCTATCTTCATCCTAAGCGCATTCTTGATATGATTAACATCATCACCCGTTATAGTAATATATTCTTTTCCTATTTGGCTTTTATCTACAAAAAACTGCTGCATATTATTTTTGTGCGACTATGCACACCCACTCGCCCATCTTATTAACTTCTATAATGTTAAAGCCTGCTTCAATAAGCGCTTCTGTTACAAACGACTCTTTAAAATCTATAATTCCCGATGAAATGAAAATGCCTTGCGGTTTTAGTGCTTCATATATAATATCTTTCATTGGAACTATAATGTCTGCAAGAATATTTGCCACAACCAGATCATAACCTGTTGAAACTATGTTTCTAAGCTTCTCATCTTCGCAAATATTTCCGATATAAAAGCTAACCGCCTCATCAGTCAGATGATTCTGTCTGATGTTATCAAGTGCAGACTCCAAGCATGCATAATCTACATCAGTGCCTGTTACATCTGCAGCCCCAAGCTTAAGTGATGCAATCGACAAAATACCGCTTCCAAATCCCACATCGAGAACCTTATCTCCTTTATTGATGTATTTTGAAAGCTTTTCTATACACATATAGGTTGTCTCATGCTTACCTGTGCCAAATGATATTCCGGGATCAATTTCTATCATACACTTGTATTTATCAACATTTTGCACTTCTTCCCAGGTAGGCTTAATCAGAATGTCTCCTATGTTAAATGATGAAAAATACTTCTTCCAATTATTAATCCAATCTATATCTTCTGTGACATCAGAAGTTATATTTCCGCTTCCAATATCTATGGTTTGGCGAAGCCTCTCAAGTCCGATTCTAACGTCTTTAAGCAGTTCGTCATAAGGTTTACCTTCTTCTATATAAAAGCTTACCTTAGCACTTTGATCTTCTTCATTCATTTTTAGAGGAAAGTCCACGAACATCTGCCCTATTTCCTCTTCTGTAAGCGGCAGATTATCTTCAATCTGTACTCCTTCGACACCGAGCTCAGATAACATCTCACTGATAAAATCCTCTGCCTGCGTATTAGTCTCTATTGTAAAACGACTCCACTTCATAACTGTTTCCTCATAATTTTCTTATTTACCAATGTCACATACTATCATAATTAACACTTATGTGCAACTGCTCCACTTATACAACAAAAGCGCCTCGCATAACGCGAGGCGCATATTAGATTATTATTTATTCTGTTGCGATTTCACGAACCGAAGCCTCAATTCTTTGCATATGACTATCAAACTGCTCTACTAAGTCAACACTACGATTCGAAAGTTCTACCGCACTTTGGGTATTTGCATTTACCTCCTGTGAAGCCGCCGATAATGTCTGAACAGAGCTTACTATATTTGAATTAGCATCTCTGACATCGGAAACCATACCGCTAATTCCGCCTATATTTTCGCTTAAATCCTTCATCCTGTCGGCAATCGTTTGAAACGTCTGTGATGTTTGTTGAATCATCTCACCTTGTTGCTCTGAGAGTTTGACGTTATCATCAACTTTTTGTGCCACATTGCTTGCCTCACTGACAAGAGTATCTAATATTCCGGTAATATTCTCCGTAGCCTTTCTTGTCTGATCAGCCAGCCCTCTTATCTCTTCTGCTACTACGGCAAATCCCTTACCTGCTTCTCCGGCACGCGCGGCCTCTATAGAAGCGTTAAGCGCCAGCAGATTGGTCTGTTTTGATATGCTGAATATAATATCCGTTATGCTACGTACTTCTTCAGATTTTTGTTGAAGCTGCTCGGCAGCGTCCTTCATAGCATTGTTACCTACAACCGTCTCACCAGCCTTACTCGAAAGTTCTTCAACAAGCGCAACCCCGTCTACAATAATATCTCTGGTCTCACCGTCAAGCCCATCTATAATCTCACGTGTCTTCTCGTCGGTATCTTCTATAATATCTTGAATACTCTGAGTCATATCCATCTGATTCTCGACGGCTTCTACAGTATTATCCATTGCAACTTCTATATCTTTAAGAGCCTCATTAACAACCTTGGTATTTTCCATAATACCGCCCATAAACTCTTTAGTTGACAATACTCTTTGCAGTGTATCACCGGCTTTTTCTTTAAGAACATCCACCTCTGACTCACTTGCCGCTGGTGCTAATGGCGTATTGGCAGGTGTATAACGATCTTTTTTAAATCCCATAATAAATCCCCCAATGTATAATTTACAAATACCATATTTAGTTTATCAGTTTTCAAGTACAATTGCACTATTTTTTCCTACTAAACAGATGGTGTTTTTCAACCGGTTGCTCCCGGGCGTTTAACGCCTCTTGTTCAAGTTCTTCATCTGAAATCAAACCCTCTTGTATCGGTTCAAATGCTTCAAGGATTTTTTTAGCCTCCGTTTCAAAGTCCTTGTGGACAAAAACATCTACACCGAACGGACTTCCCCATCCACTTATCCTAAGAAAATCCCCACCGCCTCTATCGACAATTCTTGATTTAATCCCATTATTATCAAGAATTTCTTTTGCTTGCGCCGCTTCGTAATCTTTATTAAGTGTTATAACCTTAACCATCTGCTCATCTATATTTCTTTCTCCGAACAGCATATACTCCCTCCTTTATGGATTACAGTTTTGACAAGGACTATACCCCATTTTAATAAGTTTCTTTCGCTTACCCTTATAGGTTTTCTTGTTATGATCTGCCATCTGCGCAACCGATGCACAATCAGGCCTGTGAAATTTCATTGTATTTGTATTAAGTATATACGTTCCTTTCTCATTTGATAAGCTGCTACTATTAAACTTTGAGCTTGAAGAAGATGAGCTGCTGCCCGTAAACTTTGGACCACTGGAATCTCCTGTGGCATAATCAATGGTAATATTGGGCTGCACATTATATGCAAACACGCAAAAGCATATTCCTTTGCCGCTATCTTCTACAGAATACGCCTCCATAAGTACACCGCTTGCTAAGAGATTATCACCATCATATATAGCTCTTACCCTGTACATTACGTGATTATTGGGATTATTGTCAAGGTAGTTTGCCACCTTTTCCTCAAAGGGCAGCATACCCTGAACATTCATATATCTTGTACCTGTAATCAGGTTCTTTTCATTTGCATTTTCAGCTGTAAGACAGTATGCAATCAAATGGCATCTGTTATATAGATAGCCGCCATCTACCCCAGCATATTTAACCGTATGCCATCCCGTGGGCTTTATCTGTCCTATTTCTCCTCTTTCTTCGGTCGGCATCAAATCAGAGCCTATGCATGCCACTGCCTTTGTTGCTCTGCCGAGGCTATCTAATGATTTGTATTTTTCATATGATTTTTTCTTTAATTGTTTTTTCTTAAAGTAAGGCTTGTTCTTGTTAACAACGACTACGGCTTCTCCATCATAATCCGGTATGTCATCAAGGGAAAATGAAGACTTCTTCTTTTTATTTTTAGACTTCTTCTTTTTATTTTTTGACTTTTTTTCTTTCTTATTGCCCGAAGATAAATCATCAAAGTTAGCCGCTCCCTCATCAGCATCAGCATTGTCCTCACTTAATACAACGCTATTGTCACTGCTTGCGGCATTATAATTAGCCACATCCTGACATCCGATGGTGCTAACAAGTAAAAATACCAGACAAAGTGCAAGTACTTTTATTTTAAATTTCTTCAAAAACCTCACCTATTTCCTAATCAGCTGCTATAAGTTTATCCAATACCTCGAGGGCTTTGCCGGACTCAAGCGAGACTCTGGCCTTCTTTATACCTTCTTCAATATCAGCTGCTTCATCAGCCACGTAAATGGCCGCCCCTGCATTAAATAGTATAACATCTTTCATAGGTCCTGTGATAGTACCATCTAATATTCCTCTGGTAATTTTAGCATTTTCTTTTCCGTCACCGCCCCTTAATTCGTCAAGGGTACATCTCTTAAATCCAAATTGCTCCGGAGTTATATCGTAGACTTTAATCTCGTCATTTTTGATTTCAGCAATTGTCGTATGACCTGTTAACGTAATCTCGTCCATTCCGTCGCTTCCATAGGTTACCAGCGCTCTCTTTACTCCCATATTTTTCATAACGCCGGCTATTACTTCAGTAAGATAGGGCTGATATACTCCAACAAGAAGTGCCTTTGCATTAGACGGATTAGACAGCGGACCTAATATATTAAAGACGGTGCGCACTCCCATCTCTTTTCTCGCCTGCCCAACGTATTTCATGGACTCATTAAAATTAGGCGCAAACATAAATCCTATACCTATTTCTTCGACTTCCTGCTCAATCTTTTGAGGGCTTGACATAATATTTACGCCAAGTGCTTCAAGTACATCTCCCGCTCCGCTCTTGCTCGATATTGATCTGTTGCCGTGCTTTGCAACAGGAACCGATGCTCCGGCTACTACAAATGCCGAA
Source organism: uncultured Eubacterium sp. (assembly GCA_905236225.1). Classification (GTDB taxonomy): domain Bacteria; phylum Bacillota; class Clostridia; order Lachnospirales; family Lachnospiraceae; genus Eubacterium_C. The sequence continues at coordinate 3,109 of CAJOPM010000199.1, read as the reverse complement.
GTGGTTGATATATTAAATGTATAAGTACAGTCTCCCCCTGTTCCGACAAAATCAATAAATTTATCTACCTTTGGCGCAATCTTTAAAGCCTTACTTTTAAGAATCTTTGCAAGACCTGTTATCTCATCAATAGTCTCGCCCTTCATACGCATAGCCGTAAGAAATGCACCTATCTGTGCCTGTGTGGCTACACCTGTAAGAAGCAATTCCATAACCATCTCTGCCTCATGTGTTGTAAGATTCTTTCCCTCTGTTACAATGCTTATTGCCTTTTTCATATCCATTGTATCCATAACCATACACCTTTCTAACTGTTAAGCTCTTTCTTAAAAGTACTCACATATTCCGCTGCTACATTTGCATCAAAATTATTCTCTCTAAGCAGATTTATAAAATAACTTCCTACTATTGCGCCATCAATTGTATCCTTAAGCGGCGCCACATCATCTGCCGTTCTGATTCCAAATCCCATCATTACAGGAACCTTGGCCACCCTCTTAACATGTTCCAAATATTCTCTTACCTTCTTGTGAAATGCTGCTGCCTGTCCGGTAACACCCATTGACGATACGCAGTATATAAAGCCTTTAGCATCCTTAGCAATCATGTCAATTCTCTCTTCTGATACAGGTGATACAAGCTGCATTAAAATAGGTGCATTCTCCTTGCCATCAAGCACATGTTTCATATCGCCCTGTTCTTCATAAGGAAGATCAGGAATCAGTAATCCGTCGACACCGGCTGAAATACACCTATCGGTAAACTCTTTAAGCCCGTAATGATTTATCGTGTTATAGTAGAGCATAAATACGATAGGAACCTTTACGCCCTCACTCCTTAGTTCTTCAACCGCATCAAATATTGTGTTTATGTTTACCCCACCGCATATCGCTTCATATGATGCCTGCTGGATTACAGGACCGTCTGCAATCGGATCGGAAAACGGAACGCCGAGTTCTATAACGTCTATCCCAGCTGCTTCTTGTGCTTTAATAAGCTCTTTGGTTTTTTCTATATTAGGAAGCCCGGCCGTAATATATGTAATAAAAGCCTTTTTATTATCACTTTTTAGTTTATTTAATCTATCTTCTATACGATTCAACTTTGATACCCCTTTCCTTAAAGCTGAAATTATAAAGCAAACACTTAGAATTCGCTTTACTACCAGTTGCTAAGCGAAACACTTAAAATCCACTTCGCTACTTGTTTCTAAGCGAAGGATCCTCGCCTTCAATATAATCAATTATTGTAGGTACGTCTTTATCTCCTCTACCCGAAAGACATAAGACTATACTCTGATTCATATTCATATCTTTGGCTATCTTAAACGCATACGCAAGTGCATGCGCACTTTCTATTGCCGGTATAATTCCTTCTATTTTGCACAACTGTGTTAGTGCATCCATCGCTTCCTTATCCGTGATTGAAACATACTGTGCTCTGCCCGACTCCTTAAGATATGCATGCTCAGGTCCTACTCCCGGATAATCGAGCCCTGCTGAGATTGAATGCGCTAACTGAATGTTACCGTCATCATCCTGCAGCAAATAAGACTTCATGCCATGAAGTATTCCCGGAGTGCCAAGTGCCATTGCGCTGGCATGCTTCCCTGTCTCTATTCCAAGACCTGCTGCCTCTACTCCGATTAACTTAACGTCCTTTTCATCAATAAAATCAGCGAACATTCCTATTGAATTGGAACCGCCGCCAACACACGCCATAACCACATCCGGCAATCTTCCTTCTGCCTCATAATGTTGAGCTTTTGCTTCTATACTTATAACTTTTTGAAATTCTTTCACCATCTTTGGATAAGGATGCGGACCTACTGCAGATCCGATTATATAAAACGTATCTTCTGCTGTTCTGGCCCATGTCCTGATTGCTTCATTAGTGGCATCTTTAAGCGTATTACTGCCGGATTTAACACTGACTACTTCTGCCCCTAACATCTTCATTCTAAATACGTTAAGTGCCTGCCTTTGTATATCTTCTTCACCCATATAAACGGTGCACTCCATGCCAAAAAGAGCTGCGCCGGTTGCCGTAGCTACTCCGTGTTGTCCCGCACCGGTTTCTGCTATAACCTTCTTTTTCCCCATTCTCTTAGCAAGTAAGATCTGCCCTATGACATTATTAATCTTATGCGCACCTGTATGGCACAGATCTTCTCTTTTAAGATAGAATTTTGTGCCATATTTTTTGCTCAGATTCTCCGCATAATAAAGCGGTGTCTGTCTCCCTACATATTGGCTCATATAGTAATTGTATTCATCCCAAAATGACTTATCTTCTATCGCCTCATTAAAGGCTTTTTCAAGCTCTGCAAGAGTGCCCATAAGCGTCTCTGCTACAAACTGACCTCCAAATTGGCCATAATATCTATTATCCATTACCTCTTACCTCCTTGATAAATGCTTTTATCTTGTTATAATTTTTCCCTTGTTCATCCTCTAGTGATGAACTTACATCTACAATATCAGGGTCAAATATCTCAATGCCTCTTGATACATTCTCTATGCTTAATCCTCCTGCAAGTATCAATTTCTTATCAGGCATATGAATACTGTCCCTTGAAACATCATCCCACGAAAACGTCTTGCCACTTCCGGGCTTTAAGGCATCAACAACTATTCCTTCTATTTTATTTAAAATGTTTTGATTTAACTTTATTAAAGATACATCAGATAATATATTGACAGCCCGCCATAATTTTAACTTCTTAATATCAAGTATCTTGCCATCAAAATCACCATGTATCTGTAATACATCAAAGCCTGCATCTCTAATTTGCTCAGACATCCCATAACTCGGCGATACGCATACCGCTACGCTCTTAATATCTTTGCTCAAATTATTCTTAAGCTCTATTGCATTTTCCAGCTTTAAATTCCTTTTGCTTTTTGGAACTCCTATTACAAATCCTGCGTAATCGTTCTTTAACTCGTTAAGGTAATCTATCTCTTGCATTTTTGTGATTCCGCATATCTTTATCTTACAACCACTCATATTCATCCCTTAGCTTCAAGTCTCGCTCGCGAGACTTGGCGCGGGATTTGCGTCAGCTTTAGCTGACATATTTCATGTGCAAATCCCTGCGCATCCTCGC
>CAJOPM010000198.1 GCA_905236225.1 uncultured Eubacterium sp. | reverse complement strand
TTTGATGCGCTTAAGATTTGCATATGAAATATGTCAGCTAAAGCTGACGCAAAGAAAGCGCCAAGTCTCGCGAGCGAGACTTGAAATAGTCAAAAAATGGACCTGCTCGAGGAGAGCAGGTCTTTCCTATTTCTTATTTTGCAGATTGGTGTTAATAAACTCTATAAGACGCTTGGTGTATTCTGCATGATTTGTTATATAGCCGGTGCCGTGTTCATCTCCCGGACATATTAATAATTCTTTTTTACAATTACAAGCCTCATACGTTTTTTGCCCCATCCAAGCAGGGACGCGCTTATCGCCCTTTTCATGAGCTATAAAAATTGGAATAGTGTTATCTTTCATTGCATCAATTGTGCTGTATTGATACAGAGAAAATCCTGCGCGCATTTTGGCAAAAAGATTTATTGCTCTAGTAGCTACCTTGGCTAAAAAACGTTTACCCTTTAATATTCTTACGATGGTTTCTTCAATAATTTCGGCAGGAGATGTAAAGGGGCTGTCCGCAATAATTGCACATACTGTATCAGGAAGTTTTTTGTCTGCTGAAGCCATAAGAACTGTTGCAGCTCCCATAGAGATGCCGGCAAGAATAATGGGCTTGCCGCTGGAAAATCCATCGTTGGCGTAGTTGGCCCAGTCCACACAGTCCAGTCTTTCCTTGATGCCGAAGCAAATATTGCTTCCCTCGCTTTGACCGCTCGCTCTTTGATCTACAAATAGAAGATTTAAACCTAACTCATAATATAGATTTGATGAGACGCTAAAATCAATTTCCGGATGTGAGCGGTAGCTGTGAACAATAATAACAGTACCCTTTGCGTTTGGGGTGTTAACAAGCCGTCCGTGAAGTTTTAAGTTATCTCTTGAGATTATATAAACATCTTCATAGGGAAGTGAATTGATGAAGTTAAGCCCCTTTATTATTTCATCATAGTGAGTATCATATGGACTATGGCTAAGAGACTCTCTGTTGGTAATGTCAATTTCTCTTCCTCTGGCTATTGCCGTATTAAAACCTACGCGCCCGACCTGAAGCAAAGACACCAAGGCACATACTACTATAAAAATTGCAAGAAAAAATATTATCATGATTTATCCTCTAGTACTTTTGTTAATAATTTAAAAACTCTCTCAAATGACGATATACTCATACGCTCTGAGGTGGTGTGAATATCATAAGCATCAGGGCCTATAGATATTGCGTCAAGATTTGGAATCTTTTGCATTAATAAGCCGCATTCTACGCCGGCATGAATTGCACATACGTAAAGCTCCTTATTAAAGAGTTCTTTGTATGCGGATTTAAATTTTTCTCGAATCCTAGACTCCCTAGCCCATGGCCATGCAGGATATTCTCCGCTGATACTGTATGTTGCTCCGCTGCTTTTCGAAAGCCATATCAGCTTTTCTATTAGTAGCTTATAGCTTTGTGGCACTGAGCTTCTGACGCAGTATTTAAGATTCAGTTTGTCATCAGATATATTGCATACCCCTAAGTTTAGCGAGGTTTCTACAAGCGAGTCGACAGTGTTGCTCATTTTTATAACTCCGTCAGGAAGTGTTGCAAGAAAAGATATCACATCAAGAGAGGAGTATGAGCTAAGCGGTTTATCTTCACTGGTGCAGGGTGTGACCTTGATATAAAGGTTTGGATCGCTTATGCGATATTGTTCTTTTATAAGATCCTGAAATTTATTAATGGTATCTTTAAGCAGCATAATATCGGATACCGTGATATTAGCAGAAGCAAATTTGGGAATGGCGTTGTCTTTTTCACCGCCGCTAAGAGATATAAGAGCAAGCGAATTGTCGCTGTTATATATATACCGTAGTGCCTGAGCTAATATAAATATAGCATTGCCGCGCCCCTTGTCAATTTCTTCTCCGGAGTGACCGCCGCTAAGTCCGCCTACTTCGATTCCGGCTCTGATACCTTCGAAAAATTTGCTGCGCATGACGCTTAGCGAGATGGAAAACAAGCCGCCGCCCGCACATCCGCAAAGAGCTTCGCCTTCGGTCTCAGAGTCAATATTAATAAGAGTATGGCCTTTAAGATTTGATAAATCTATGGCCGCAGCTCCCTCCATACCGACTTCTTCACACACAGTACATGCAAATTCTATTCTGGGGTGTTTTATGGAGTCACTGCTTAATATAGCAAGAGCATATGCTATAGCTACTCCGTCATCGGCTCCGAGAGATGTTCCGTTAGCATATAGAATATCCCCGTCGATTACAAGATCTAAGCCTTCTTTTAGCATATCCTTATCGCAATCAGAATCCTTTACACAGACCATATCACTGTGTCCCTGCAATATGACGGCAGGTTCATTTTCATACCCTAAAGATGCTTCTTTAATGATTATTACATTGTTAAGTTTATCTCTATAATGCTCAAGGGAGTGTTGCCTTGCAAAATCAACCAGATAATCTGCTATCAGATTTTCGTGGTAAGACGGTCTGGGGATGGAACTGATTTCTTCAAAAAATCTTAGTGCCACCGATGAATTGTCTTCATTAAATAGTCCCATATTGTTCCTCCAAAAACAATCGTTGAATATATGATTATGGCTTATAAAACGATGGCTTTATAGCCATAAAGGCGTTAGTTTTAAGCGCCTCGTTTAGCGCAAGTATTCTAACACAGAAACGGCACGTAAGTAAAGATGTGTAATTCT
>CAJOPM010000197.1 GCA_905236225.1 uncultured Eubacterium sp. | reverse complement strand
CATATCAAGAAGAAAAAATGTGCGGCAGGTGTCTGTAAGTCATTTATGGCTATATATATTGATCCAAACACCTGCACAGGTTGTGAAGAGTGTGCCGATGTCTGTCCGGCTGATGCGATTGAAGGCAAAGCAGGATTCATTCATATGATAGATGAATTTGAGTGCACCAAATGCGGCAAATGTATTAGCGCATGTGATGAAGAAGCAGTTATACAAACAACCGGGCGTATTCCAAAGCTTCCGAATCGCCTTACAAAAGTCGGTAAATTTAAGAAAAGACACTAAGGGTTTCAAAAGTAAAATTTTTTAGGAGGATTATCATGAAAACAATGGAAACAGATGTAATCGTAGTAGCAAGCGGACCGGCAGGTCTTGCAGCGGCAGTAACAGTTGGCGAAGCAGGACTTAGCTCAATTGTATTTGAAAAGGCAAATACAACAGGCGGCGCGGCTAATATGGGTATGGGACCACTCGGAATCGAGACCAAAATTCAAAAAAGACAGTTTGATTCCTTAACCAAGGATGAGGCATATGATATTCATATGAAATATACGCACTATCAGGTTGATGCTGATTTGGTACAGACGTATTTTGACAAATCATCAGATACTATTGAGTGGCTCGAGGATATGGGCGTTGAATTTGCTGGCGCATTCAGATATTTTGCGGAATCAGCTGCTACATGGCATATTGTAAAGCCGGAAAACGGAGTAATCGGACCTAGAGCAGCAGGCCCAATGGCAAGAATCCTTACAGATAAAGCAAGAGAACTTGGAAGTGAGATTTATCTTGAGACACCTGTTAAGGAACTTATAATGGAAGACGGAAGATGCGTTGGCGTTAAGGCACAAGATAAAGACGGCGAAGAGATTGAAGCAAGATCAAAGGCGGTTATAGTTGCTACCGGAGGTTTTGGAACCAACGCAAAGATGCTTAAAGAAAACTTTGGTTATAATCTGTGGGAAGATTTCTTCCCGTTCAATGTTCCCGGAACAAGCGGAGATGGTCTTAACATGATGTGGAATGCCGGCGCTATAAAGTACGGCGCAAACGTTGAGAAGATTTATCAGCTAAAGGATAATATGAATTATTTCCTGCTTGATGCAGTACTTCGTCAGCCGAATTTGCTGATTAATCAAAGAGGCGATCGCTTCATGAATGAAGACAGAATGGGAAATACAACATTTACAGGAAATGCTATAGATATGCAGCCCGGAAATTATGCATATTGTATTATGGATGATGGCATTCTTAAGTATTACAAGAAGAACGGTCCTGATATCTTTGATATAGTTCATCCTGAGGAAGCATTCCTTCAGGTAGATCCTGAGTTTGAAAGAGCTCAAGAAGAAGGCTATGACGGATATTTTGAAGCTGAATCTATAGAAGAACTTGCGGAAAAACTTGGAATTGACCCTGAAAAGCTTGAAGAAACAATAGATGATTATAACGATATGTGTGACTGTGGATATGATTCACAGTTTAACAAGAATCCTAAGTTCCTTCATCCTATTACCGGCAAGGGCAAATACAGAGTAGGTAAATTCTATGTAGCAGCATATGGAACAATCGGAGGAGTCAGAATTAACAAATACTGTGAGGTATACGGAGAGAATGACGAGATTATCCCCGGATTATACAGTGCAGGCAATGATGCCAATATTTTATATGGTGACAGTTATAACTTTACGTTACCCGGCAATTCAATGGGATGGGCTGTAAACTCAGGTCGTATGGCAGGAGAGTCGGCTGCGGATTATATCGATGAATTAGAGGACTGATTAATAGTGAAAATCCGCTGACCCTTAAATTGGGGGAGGCGGATTTTTTGTGAATTTAAAGATGATAATGTTTAATATGTGGTATACTTACAGAGAGAGAGAATTTATTAGGAGGATTGTTATGAAAAATTTATTGACTGTTACCATGGTTGCGTCAGCAGCCGCAGTATTGTCGCTATTTGCAGCTCAGGATGCCTCGGCACAGGTTGTGAAAGTTAATTCTGAGAATTTCCCTTCGGAAGCTGTTCGCAGTGAGCTTATTAATTATGCTTATTATGACGCAGATGATTATAATGAAGAAAATCCGCTTATTGAAACGACGGATATAGATTATCTGGGAATTTATGATGCCGATTCAATAGAGGGAATTGAGCTGCTTGATTCTCTGCAAGATTTGTATTTGTACAATTATACCGGAGAGGAGATTGATTTATCTGAAAGTAATACGCTTAGCAGTTTGGCTATGTATTTGTGCCCGAATCTTACATCAATTGACATATCTTTAAACCAGAAGCTGGAAATATTTTCGATCTATGAAGCTGATAAGATTACTAATGTAGATGTATCCGATAACACAGCCCTTAAGAGCCTAAGCCTAGGATATAATGATAATATCACTTCAATTGATTTATCAAATAACGCAGCACTTGATTATCTTCAATTAGATGATATGGATAATATCAGTACCGTAGACACATCAAATAATACCAAACTTAACAGTATATATGCCTGGGGATGCGATAATCTTACAAGTTTTGACTTAAGTAATAATACAAACCTTAAATATATTACCTTTCATTCACTACCTGCGATTAATGATCTAAATCTTAGCAGCTGCTCTAAACTTGTTTATCTTAATTTGTCAGATCTTAATCTTGCCTCGGTAGATTTGACAAATAATGATAAACTTAAGAGTCTTTATATAGTGGATACACCCATGAAGTCCATAGATTTAAGTAAGAACAGTTCGTTAATATATCTGGATTTGACCAATACCGGCATTAAGAGAGTGGATGTTACAAAGAATTCGCAGCTTAGATATTTAAGCCTGGTTGATAATAATCTAACCTCGATTAATATAAAAAATAATAAGAAACTGCAAATATTACAGGTAAACGGAAATAAAAAGCTTAAATCACTTAATATAAAGAAAAATACTAAACTTACATCACTAAATGTAGGACTTACCGGATTAACTTCGATTAATACGTCGAAGAATACCAAGCTTTATGATCTTAGCGTATATAAAACTAAGATAAGTAAGCTTAGTCTTAAGAAAAACAAAAAGCTCTATGAGATTAATTACTACAAGAGCAAAATTAAAAAGCTGTCCCTTCCTAATAAGCATATGAGACTTGACTTTTTGGAAGTGAAACCAGGGACGACAATAAAGCTTAAAAATATTATAGGCACTGGTTACAAGTTGGCAGAAAAGAATATATTCTTAACAAAGGGAAGCTATAAATTTAGCGCATCTAAGTCTACTATTAAACTTTCATCTGATTGCCTCGGAGGAATGATACTTACACTTAAGAAGGGCAAGAAGGAATATAGCATATATATTTATACTACAATCTAAAAAATAAGGCCGGGGGAGGTTATTTCCTCCGGCTTAATCTATGGGAGTTATTGTTGGAAGAAAAAGAATTGTTTATAGAAAAGCTAAAACCCTATATATTACTTGCGCCACCTATATGCCTTGTTGGAGGATTTTATGATTTTATAGGGGCGTATCTGCTAATCTATTATGGCATTTTGCTTTTAATAATGCTAAAAGGTAGTATCAAGATTAGACTATCTATTGGAATAATGCTTTTGCTATTGATTGAAGCAGGATATATAGTATCCTCATTTTATGCACTTGATAAAGGTATGGCATATACCGGAATTATCAAATATTTATGGATTATACCGGCTGTATTGATTGTGTCTTTAAAAATAAATAAAGAAACATTATCAAGCTGCCTTCCTACAATTGCTGCGCTTATATGCTGCGCAGGATTTGTGGCGTATTTTATACCATATATCAGAGAGTATTTTTACATTAATAACAGATTCGCAGGAACGTTTGCGTATCCTAATACGTTTGCAATATTTTTACTTATATGCATTATTTTACTTATCGATAAGAAAAAACTTAATCTGTTAAGTTATGCGCAGTATGTAATAATGCTTTTTGGAATAGGCCTTAGTGCAAGTCGCACGGTGATGGTTATGACCTGTTTTGTACTCCTTTGGCTCTTTATAAGAAATAAAGACAAAAAGCTTTACATTATAACAGCCGCATTTATTCTTGCGGCAGTTGTATTTATTTTAGCTGCAGGTTCAAATAGTGAAGTGGCAAGAATTACGCACATCTCATTATATGAATCAGCATTTGCGGGAAGACTATTATATATTAAAGATGCTTTCTTCTTGCTTTTAAAGTATCCGTCAGGCTTAGGTCATATGGGATATTATTATATTCAAAACAGCATACAGAGCGGATATTATACAGTGATGTATGTACATAATGATCTGATGCAACTGGCACTTGATACAGGGATTGTATTTGCGATTTTTTATGTGGCAGGAATAATACTACTTATTAAAAGCAAGCAGATAAGAGCAGATATTAAAGCGGCAATAGTGGTTTTGTTTGCTCACGGAATGCTGGATTTTGATATGGCTTTTTCTGCAATGCTTTTTATAATGCTGATTTTTGCAGATGGAGCTAAGATTAGCCGCTTTAAGCGATTAGACAAATTATCTTTGGGAAAAGCCGTAAAAGGAATATTTGTGCCGCTGTCGATATTGGGGATGATTATGGCTATTCCTCTTAGCGCATATAAGGCCGGCAATATTGATTTTACACTTAAGATGCTGCCACACCACACCCAGGCACAGCTTGAGGCACTTGCAATAGAAACGGATGCAGATGCGGCAGATAAACTTGCAGATGACATAATAAATCATAACAAGTATTGTGCGCTGGCATATTATGCCAAAGCAACTGTTTGCGATATCAATCAAGACTACGACAAGATGATTGAATATGGCTATAGAGCTATAGAACTTGATTATTTTAATGTGGAAGAATATTACAACTATATAGGAATGTTATATGACGGGGTTGTAAACGGAGACTATGAGGCTGCAGAGAAGTGTCGCAAAAGACTTTATCAGCTGCCGGATATAGCACGAAAGAATTTATCTAAGCTTGGCAAACTCGGAAAGATGATAGATGATCAGCCACAGCTTGATGAGATAATAGAGCTTAAGTAAAAACATAGTGAGACTAAATATTAGGTCGATTGAAAAGTCTTTAAGTCTATATTATCATATAGCTTAGGAATCAAAGTTACTATTTGGTCGTGGTTAACTTAAGGAGAATAAAAAATATGGCAAATCTTTCATATTTAGAAGCATTTAAGGATATATCGGTCTCGACAACGGCACTTATATTTTTGATAATGCTTTTTATTATTGTTAAGTTATTTCATATAAATCAGACCGGTGCAATGCGAAGATTTACAACTATAATAATAGTTGTAATAACAGCAGACGTTGTTTCATGTCTGTGGTATTTTGTTTTTCACACTCAAATCAGTGTGGAACATCCGGCGCTTATTGCTTTTTTATATACGCTTATGCAGTTTATGGATATGACGCTGATATTCCATTTTTTAAACTATTTAGATCATTATTTTGGAAATGATATAAGCTATAAAAGCACGAAGATGATAATTAATATGGCTGTGCTTATTATTGCAGGAATAGCGCTTTTTGCTGCATTTTTCTTTAATTTACGCAAGTTAGATGATCAAAGCGGTATGCCTT
>CAJOPM010000196.1 GCA_905236225.1 uncultured Eubacterium sp. | reverse complement strand
GGAGCGTATATCTCAGACGGAGATTGAACCCCGCCTGAGACAAGTTTCTCTCCCCCACCTACGCTTTGCTTAGAGGCGGGGGGTCATCTCGTCTGAGATATACAAACGTGCGGAGCTTAGGGGCTCCGCACGTTTTACTTACTTCTTTTTGTTTTTCTTCTTATTCTTTTTATTCTTTGCGTATTTACCTGTCTTAATCTTGAGTTTGTAATTATCCTTAGTAGCTTTAAATGTAAGAGTATATTTCCATTTATGCTTCTTTGCCTTAAACGTCTTTGTCTTCTTGCCGGTTATAGCTATGCTCTTTAGATAAAATTTCTTTTTATTATTAACTTTAATCTTAATCTTGACAGTATCCGATTTATTATAAGCATAAGCTCCGGTTATGGTAACAGCTCCTTTTCCGACTTTTTTTGTTGTAATAATACTTACTGCGCTCGAACTAATAGGTGCTCTTGTTACCTTCTGGTATTCGTTATAGTCCTTATCAACGACTGTATATACTGCATAGACGTATTTTCCTACTACTGTTCCGGATATCGGCTTATCAATATTTCCGGACAATATGGTTCTATTCATAGGCTTAATGCTCTTAGAGTTAATATCTACATATATGCTGTCACCATATCCATCAAACGGTACTCCGGCTATCACAATGCCTCCTCCATATGTTCCAACGCTTGCAGAACCATATGATGATGCAAATACAGCATTCTTTACCATAGTAGGAAGAGTATAACTCATTGTCTCCCACTTATTTGATGACCTTAAATATTTGTATATCACATTGTTAAATACTCCACCATTAAGATAACTATCATCATAACCCATCAGGTAATACAAATCAGCGCCGCAGCATACAGCATATCCGTTATACTGAGCCTTGGGCATAGACGCTTTCTTGCACTTTGCTTTGGTAAATGATGACGCTTCTGATATTTTACCGACATACAGACTGTCTGATACATCTTCTACAATATTTCCATCTGAATCAGTACTCTCACAGGTACCGCCCATCCAATAGATATAGCCCTTTGATATAGCCATACGGCCACCTGTAAAATTACCTGTATCTACCGGCAATTCTGATACTTTCTTCCCATAGCCGTCATAAATTATTGCCCAGGTATCAGTTTCCATCTCATATGCCATCAATGTGTATATGCTTAAATCACCGGCCTGAATCTTAAGCCACTCATATATCTTACCGTTGTAATACGCCGCACCGTATATATTTTCAATCGATATATCACCCGACTGATAGTCATTAAGATTCCAATCGGTATAATTGCTAAAAGATGACAAATTACTTTCAATCGGAGTCACCTGCACAAAATCTGCATAATCATCAAAGTAAATATATATTTCTCCGCAATCATCATACTGGGCTAATGTATCCCCTGCCGATATTATATGCTTTTCTATTACTTCTTCATCGTCGAATATAAACCACCAATCGTCATCAAGTGTTGATGAATAGTCATAATCTCCACCACTTTCCGTGTTCGGTACGCCTAACAGAGCATAATCCTCGTACTTTGCCATACCTTTAACCAAAAACCTCTTAAAATGTGAAGTATAGCCATACGTATTAGTAATAAATAAATTCACATAGCTTCCTATCAGAGATGACGCATTCTTAATTACGATTGTGTCATCTGTCCAATTTTTTATTGATGAAGATGATATTTCCTTTTTGCTATCATCCTGATAAGGTCTTTTGTATTCAAGTTTTCCTATTGTCTCTCCAAAACCGTCTCCTGTTATTGTTAGAGTATTATCGTTTGTATTAACTTCTACACTTGACATAGAGGGCTTGTATTTAATGGTTCCGCCTGTATAATCCAGTTTTGAAAAATCAAGCCTTCCTGATGTAACTGTCTTAAGTTCCTTTTCATCATTTACAGCCCCAAGCAGTCTGCTCTTAATCGTAAGTGCGTCAGCTGACGTGTCAATTGCCGTAAGCAATGCAACAGATCCGGTAACTACCGGCGTTGCCATTGATGTGCCACTGTACATAGCATATTTGCCAAATGACTGCTGAATATCATCTGTGCCATCCGCATCGGTATCTTGACCCTCAAACTTCTTACTTACAGCAACGGAGTCAATATATATCGTAATGGGTCCGCTATTTACCACCTCTAAATATAGCCCGATACCGGTCGTATAGCCTACTGATGACCACCTTGCAAACTCTTCGCTGCTTGCACAATATGTATTATCACCGGATGTATGCCATATATCATTGTAATCTTTTGCAGCCATTGAGTATTCTGTCCATTCTTCTGCCACCATTCCTGAATCATTTACTACAAAATCTCCATATGAAATATACGCCGCGGCTTCATCTACCTGTGCTTTGAAAGATATATTTGTATTAATGTTATAGTCAGTTGTTCCACTTTCCTTGTCATAAGGGAATAACAAAGAATATGTCTGACCTGCCTTAGCATCAATTGTCCACTTAAGAGAGGCTGCGTTGTCATCGTCTCTGACGGAATTTTCCGAATCTATAGACAACGACATATCAGCAGATGCATCAGTCGACTTAACTACAGAATTACCAAACTGCATAGAGCTTGATTGTCCCCCTGTCGATGGTGCAACTCCATTACTCAAACTTATATTTGATGACATTGATGTGTTAAATTCACCATATTTATACGTATTTTTCTTAATCTTTGTACTATCATAAGCCCATGGCATATAATTATAATAGCTGACCGATGATATTATATTGGTACCAGGTGCCCCTAATTCAACCGTTTCCTCTCCATAATTAGAATATGATGAGAGTTCACCGTTTTCATTAGTCGAAGCAACGGCTACTATGTAATCAGAATTATATGTTGCAGGCGTTGTTGGATAAACATCATTATCACTCGAATCGTTACCCGCAGCCATTAATGACAATGCCCCCTGCTGTCCTACCAGATCAATAATATCTTCAAGGATGGTATCGTTTCCGGAACCTCCCCATGAATTATTTATTGCTCTTACATTTACTCCGGCATCTATAGCTCTTTTTATATAATAATACGCTCCAAGTGCATCAGAAACATATCCGCTTCCACTCTCGTCGAGAAATCTTAGTGCCATAATCTTAACATTATCTGCAATTGAAGCCACTCCGGCTATACCTACATCGTTCATCTGGGCTGCAATTATTCCCGCACAATGAGTACCATGACCATTCTCATCCATTGGATCATCGTCTTTATACGCAAAATCATATCCGTACTTACCTGCAAGAAGACTGCTATCTGTATTATTAACCCACATCTTGGATGATAGCTCTTCATGCTCATAGTCTACTCCGGTATCTATTACAGCAACTACAACTTCATCGCTTGACGAAGTATCTTTATCATACAAATCCCAGACGTCTGTTACATTAATAGAATTATCACCCTCTAAGTAATAGGCCTTATCTATATATTCATCATTTAAATCGCTGATATCGGTAGATAAAGCTTTGCATATATAATTGGGCTCTACCGCCTTAACGTCTTTATTCTTTGACAGCAGGCTAACCATTTCATCTGTGGTGTATTGGTCAGACTCAATCACACTGACTATAGTTTCATTAGATTCGTTATTATCATCAAATATTATTGTGTCATCAATTTCATAGGATTTGCCTATTGATTTTTCTAATATTTTCTTTTGATCCGGCAGCGTATTGTTAAGTTCTTTTTTAATCTGCGATTTTTGGCCCTTTGCTGCGGTATTTTTCATTGTCGAGCCAAACCCCTTAGCCGTATCGGCCTTCTTGCCGGATGACTCTTCAGTATTTACGGCATCATTTTCATACAATACAATGACCTGTCCTTCGACATAACTATCACTGCTGCTAACAGCACTGTATGACGCATTATTCTTTTCTTCCGTCACTTCATTTTTTGCAAATGATTGTATCGGCATCATGCTTAGCGCCGTAGTTGTCGCAAGAATAAACGGCAATACTCGTTTTTTCATAATCCCTATAATCCTCCTTATTGCTATAAATTAATATGTCAACATATATGATTATATCACTATAATCATTCTCTAAATCTTAACTTTTATTAAGAAATTATAAATTTTTATTTTTTTGTTTACAAATGAGAAAAAAACATTTATCATATTTTCCATCTTATTAATTCTTATTCTTGTCGCACATCGCGGCATAACTTCAATTTATACTCACTTTTTTATTCTTCGGCCGATTCAGGAAGGAGTTTTTATTATGCTAGAAATTTTAAAAGAATGGGGCCCCGTAATTATTGCTACTGCAGCTATAGTATTTATTTTAGCTTTGATACAATCAGATGCCATCCAGGATGCTGTCACATCAGCTTTTGAGACAATTATCAACAGTATGTATGATAAGAGCGGCATTGTTTCCGGCTAACCGGAGGTGATTACTACGAGAGAATTATTCGAAATCACCCCAGAAATGTTTGGACCGCTGCTGCCTCACATCCTTAACGAACGCATTACGGATATAGATTACAACGGTCGCGATTTATGGCTTACCGACATCGAAAACAAGCGCAAAAAAATCCCATCCGGTATGCATGATATCACCGAACTTTTTGCAAAACAGTTTGCCCAAAGAATATCAAATGCTACAGGGAAACAGTTCAACCAAAAATACCCCTCTCTTGAGGGCGAGACACGTCAGCTTAGAATATCCATAATGCACGAATCAATATCCACATCAGGTATGAGTATATGCATCAGAAAAACACCTCCCTTTGCAAGGATAACTGAAAACTATGCGCTTAAGAGTGATTATATGTCGGCTAAGTGCCTTAATCTTCTTAAAAATTGTATTAAAGCCCATATGAATATAGTAATAGCCGGGCAGCCTAGAGCCGGTAAGACAGAAGCCTGCAAATTTCTTGCAAATTATATCCCTGATGAGGAGCGCGTAATAACCATAGAAGATGTTCAAGAGTGGCGATACAAAGAGCTTAAACCGATGTCTGATGCCTTAGAATGGAAAATCCGAGATGATTTTGACTATGCTGATGCTATTGTCGCTGCACTTAAGCAAAATCCCAAATGGATTATGGTTGCTGAAACAAGAGGTGTGGAAGTTAAATATCTGATACAGGGCTTTTCAACAGGCGTTAACGGCATGACCACATTGCATGCCGAGGACGTTAGCAAAATCCCGCAACGTATGCTCAATATGGTTGATGACTCTATGCTTGAGAACCGTTTTTTAAGTAATATATATGATTTTGTAGACGTAGGAATACTGGTAAGCATTAAAACAAACGAAAGTGGCCAAATGTATAGACTTATAGATCAAGTCGGTTTTTTTTCAAGCGAGCATGGTAACAATTGTGATATGGTTCTTACAGACGGTAAAATGCTTGGCAAATATACTATACCGCCATCTATTATGCAGCGTTTCTCAAGATGTGGTATCAATGATCCTTTTGTCTATGGCAGCAGCAAGCCTTCTATAAGGAGGTGCGCTTTTTGATTAACGTTTTGTTTATAGTTTGCATTGTTATTTTTTCTTACCTTTTCAAGCTAAATACCATAAGCTTTATTATCGTTTTGGTTTCTGCACTTTTGAGCATCCCCATATTCATGCGTTACAGCTATAAAATGCAAAAGAACAAAAAAATATTTTTTGATGTAGTGCAATATATGGAACAGATGCTTTACTCATTCCAATCAACCGGTAAAGTGCTTTTATCTTTAAAGGAAACTTCTGAGATTTTTAAACCCGGCGATATGAAAAATACGATAGATAAAGCCTCAGAAGAAATTATGTATGGAAATCAAGAAGATATTATTCGCTGCGGACTTCGCATCATTGAAGACAAATACTTTTGCAGAAAGCTTAGCCTTATGCATGATTTTTTGGCAAAGGCCGAAGAAATAGGCGGAAATTACACAGATTATATTGACCTGCTTCTTGAGCAAAGATCCCTATGGATAGAGCGCATCAGCCAGTCAGAAAAAGAAAAGCTGCAAAAACAAAGAAGTATTATTCTATCGATTCTGGTATCTATGCTAATTTGTCTTTTTGTGGAAAAAATGATTCCAAACAAACTTGGTATAGAATCTACAATAATATATCAAATAAGCGGCATTGCCATGTTTGTAATAAATATCTTATGCTGCCTGTTTATGCTTAAGAAATTATCTTCAAACCCTATATCAGAAGATGACAATCTACAGTCAGAAGGCAAAAAGTGTCTTGATTATGTTAAAGAATATTCTTATAAGAAAATAATTAAAAAATCTTCCAAATATATGGTTGTCTTTCTTTCTTTACTTATTTGCGGCATCATTTTCTTAAAGTCTGCATTTATTATAAGCGGTGTATTTGTAATGGCTATTATTTTATTACGTCCGCCGATTATGTATCGTTCTAAATACAAACGCTTGGTAAAAGAGCTTGATATCTCATACTGCTCATGGCTGATAGAGATGTCTTTGATTATGCAAAATACAACAGTACAAGATGCTATTATGCAATCGGCTTCATCTGCTCCTTTAGTGCTTTTAGAGCCCCTTGAGCAAATGATTTTTGAACTAAAGGATGACCCAACATCTAAAAAGCCATATCTTAACTTCTTAAGTGAATTTGATCTTCCTCATGTTCACTCTTCTATGAAGATGCTTTCATCGATATCGTCCGGCAGCGGTTCAAATGCGCAAGAACAAATCAAAAAGCTTCTACATCAAAACAATATTGTAAATGATAAAGCTCTAAGGCTAAGAGCAGACGATCGTCTGGCCGGGCTTTACGCGCTATTTTTAGCGCCACAAATTTCTGCGGGTGTAAAACTAATACCTGATCTTATGATGTTTCTTCTTTTGTTCTTAGCAACAACCAAAATATAAGGAGGTTTCTTAATGGAAATTATACCTAAGAGTTTTTTGATTATCACTCTTATGCTGCTGTTCTCATTTACTCTTAGCGCTATTATCAGCGTGTCTGTAAATGCAACCGCAGCTGAACAATATACCTGCGATGCGGTCGCATTGATAGAACAGTACAATTTTTCCGACTCTGTGATAGATGCCTGCAAAACAAATGCTAAAAAGCAGGGTTATACAATGGAAGTCAACACTATTGATTCAGATTGTGACGGATTTATTGACCTTGCAGAGGTTATAACCGGATACGATTACACCATAAAAATATTAAATATAACTAATCAAAAACACTATGCCAGAGCATATGCGAGGTAATTTATGAAAAATATTATAGAAGAATATGCAACATCTTTAATTATTACAGCATTTGCCACGGGAATAATTGCCTGCATGCTGCTATTACTAGATACACTTAGTCAAATGTAAATATTAAGGAGGATACATAATGGAACACATTATAAGAAAATACGGAAAATTAATTATGGAAGTAAGCGGTGCCTTTGCTATAGGCAGTTTAGTCGCTGCAATATTTTTCGGCGGCAGACTTGCGATTTTTATAAATGCATTTATGCTCTCATCTATGTAGGAGGAATACTTGAAAGAATTATTAAAACAATATACCGGCCTTATTATAGTCTTTATTTGCTGCGGTGGGGTTTTAGCCGTGATATTTTCTTCCAAGGTCATAGGTTTTTCAAACAATTATTCAGCCTTTGGAAATAAACTTGCCAATACTCTGCACCTCGACGGTTATATGCGACCTTCGTGCGGCTATGCCGATAGTATGTATTGTAGCGCAAAGCCCCCATCTTATCCGATTATTACTATGAAAACTTCCATTAAGGCAGGTATTGGTTACAAATGGGATGATGTATTTTCATCAAAAGAAGGCTCTAATAACTTAAACGTTGTTCTTTGTTCAATCAAAGAATATGCCACATCACAAGATGCCACAAACATTGGCAGCGCAGTTATAGATGTTAAATCTAAGACTTTTACTATAAAAAAGTGTGGCACCTACAGAATCAAAGTACGCTCCGGCGGCAGCACTGTAACCAGAAAATCATTCATAGTCGCTGTATGCCATTAACGAAAAGAGGTAAAAATGAAATCAATACTACTGGGTTGCTTAATGACAATAATAGGAATACTTGCTCTATTATCTGTGCTGACTGTAGTTTCCAAAAAAATGAGAGCTAAAGAAGAATTTACGGCTCTTGAATGTGCCGTAGAGTCTGCCGTAAAAAACGCTATGGAACAAAACAGCCATGTTATAAACAGTAACGAGCAATTTATAGATGAATTTATTAAACAATTACTATTACAGATTGATGATGATTCGTCTATAGATATAGATATTGCTGCTGCTGATTATAAGAAAGGACTGCTTAGCGTAAGTGTAAAACAAAGTTTTAAAACACCTAATGGCACCCCCTCTTCTATAGAATATCAAACCACCTGTCTTATGGAACAAATCATCCCTAAAAGCTATTACCACATAGTTTTTAGGGATAAAGACAACAATATATATAAAGAATATTATCTAAAAGAAGGCGAGAAAATAATAGTTCCATCTGCCCCTTTATCAGATAACGAACAATTTTTATATTGGAGAAGCGACACTATAAAGCACATAACAGACTTTGGCAACGCAACAGGGGACATAACATATTATCCGGTATATCTCAGACGAGATGACCCCCGCCTCTAAGCAAAGCGTAGGCGGAGAAGAGAAACTTGTCTCAGGCGGGGGGCAATCTCCGTCTGAGATATACGCTCCGCGAGGATGCGCAGGGATTTGCATATGAAATATGTCAGCTAAAGCTGACGCAAATCCCGCG
>CAJOPM010000195.1 GCA_905236225.1 uncultured Eubacterium sp. | reverse complement strand
CTTGGCGCGAGATTTGCGTCAGCTTTAGCTGACATATTTCATATGCAAATCTTAAGCGCATCAAAAGCGGAGCGTTTATCTCAGTCGAAGATTATAACCCCGAATGAGACCAGTTTGTTATAACCCCTACCTTTGCTACGCTTAGAGGAAGGGGTCTTATCCGACTGAGATAAATCTTAAAAATGTGTGATGCTTACTTATGATAACTCATGAATTAAACTTATTCAATGTTATCTGCAAGGTATTCTTCAAATTCCGGTAATGTCATTATTACATGTCTGGGTTTTGTCCCCTCTTCAGGCCCGACTACACCGGCATTTTCAAGCTGATCCATAATTCTGGCAGCTCTGTTAAAGCCAACCTTAAACATTCTTTGAATCATTCCTATAGATGCTTTTTCTTTTTCTATTAAAAATCTACCTGCATCAGCAAAATAAGCATCCCTATCATCTCTTTCATTAACTATTGATGGGCTGTTATCATTGTCATTGCTTATAGTCTCAACCTTTTTTATTATTTCATCATCATAGGATGTTTCATCATGATTCTCTTTAACATAATCAACGACCTTAGATACTTCCTGATCTGTTACAAATGCACCTTGAACTCTTAGCGGCTTGGAATACCCTTGAGGATAAAACAGCATATCGCCTTTACCTAACAGTTTTTCGGCGCCGTTCATATCTATGATAGTCCTAGAATCAACACCGGATGAAACTGCAAAGGCTATTCTTGAAGGCATATTAGCCTTGATAAGACCGGTTACTACATTTACTGATGGCCTTTGTGTAGCAATTATAAGGTGAATACCGGCTGCTCTTGCGAGCTGTGCAAGACGGCAAATATGATCTTCTACTTCCGAAGGAGCTACCATCATAAGATCTGCAAGCTCGTCTACAATTATAACAAGTTGCGGCATTTTTTTATGTGCATTATCATCATCAGATGGCGGTAAAGTCTCAACTTTTTTGTTATAACCCGAAAGGTCTCTTACAGATAAAGCTTCAAATTTTTCGTATCGCTTCATCATCTCTGCTACCGCCCAGCCAAGAGCTGCTGATGCTCTTTTCGGATCAGTTACTACAGGTATACACAAATGCGGAATACCATTATAGACGCTAAGTTCGACAACTTTAGGATCAATCATTAACAGCTTAACATCTTCCGGATCGGCATGATATAAAATACTCATAATAATGGTATTAATACATACTGATTTACCCGATCCAGTTGCACCGGCAATCAAAAGATGCGGCATTTTAGCAATATCAGCTATTACAGTCTTACCTGATATATCCTTGCCAACAGCAAAAGCAATATTTGATTTATGGTTTTTAAACTCATCCGATTCAAGTAATGTCCTTAAAGTGATTGTAACATTTTCTTTGTTGGGAACCTCGATACCAATAGCAGCTTTTCCCGGTATTGGGGCTTCTATTCTAATGTCAGTCGCAGCCAAGTTAAGTTTAATATCATCGCTTAATCCGACTATTTTACTAACCTTTACACCTAGTTCAGGCTGAATTTCATATCTAGTAACAGCCGGGCCTTGACTGATGTTTGTAACTTTGGCATTAACTCCAAAAGTTTCAAATGTTTGCTGTAGTTTGTCTGCTGTTTGTTTGGCATGATCCAAAGAATCAGCGGTTGCTTTTTTAGATCCGGCAATAAGTAAACTATACGGCGGACGCTTATATTTCTTGTTATCAGATGACGCATTTATATCAACAATTTCTTCATCGATTTCATCATTTATATTTGCCGTCTCGTCTATAATTTGCCCCTTATCATCAGGTTTGATTAATAAGTGATCAGCGTCTTTATCTTCAAAGTCATAGTCACTGTTTTCATAATTTAAGGCAGTATTATCATCTTTAATAACATCATTATCTTCCAAAGAGTCACTAATATCTTCTGATATATTTAATTCTTCATCTGTTTCTTGTTGTTTTGCTAAATTTTCATCTGATTTTACAACTTGATCTGATTTTTCCTTTATTATCTCAGGTTTAACCAAGGTGTAGGATATGTTATCTTCTGATTTAACCTCATTGATATTATCTGAATTATCATTATTATCAGTTAATTTTGTATCAAAAGTAACTCCCTTTACGCTGTTTAGACGTTTTAGTCTCTTTTGTTTTGCAGCCTCGTCTTTATCTATGCGACGTTTCCTTTTTTCGGCGAGCCGCTGCTTATATAAGTTTTCATTTCTTTCATTTCTAAATTGCCTGTTATCATCAAATCTTTTTTTGATATTACTAAATAGTCTTTTTTCGGTTATTAATACAAGACAGATAATAAGAATTATAATTGTTAATATATATGTCCCATATTTGCCTAAATTGACAGTTAAGGCGCCACAAATCAAAGCGCCAAACAAACCGCCCCCTGTTTTGTTCTCGCCGCAATAAAAATAAGCATTATTCAGTTCTATATTTTCTCCTTCATAGAGCACCATTTGCATAAAAACACATAAAAATAAGAGAAACACAAAACAAGCTATTAACTTAATAATAGCCATAGTATTTCCCTTATTTGCAATATAAAAAGCACTTCCTGCAAAAAGCGCAATCGGAAAGACATATGCCATAAGGCCGAATATTCCAAATAGGAAATATGCAATTAATGCACCAAGCTTACCGCATAGCCCTAAATTTGATACAAAAAGAAATATACTCACACCTAAAACAATCCACAATCCCACCTCTGTTTTTAAAGAGATGGGATTGTTTTTTGCCTTATTATTTTTGCGTGAGCTTCTTCCTCGTTTTGAAGACATATAAAAACTCCCTGCTAAAACAAATTATTGTTTATTGAAATTCCCCAATTAGATAATTATAGAGATTTTCATATTTGCGTTGTGAATTTCTCCATGAAAAATCACAATCCATTGCACGATCTACTATAGAATTCCAATTTCTTTTTTTATCAAAATAAATATGTTTTGCATAATTAATAACATTTACCATATCATTGGCATTGTAATGAGTAAATGAAAAGCCATTTCCTTCATTGGCATATTCATTATAAGCAGATACAGTATCTTTTAGGCCTCCTGTTTCTCTTACAATCGGAATTGTGCCATATCGCATGGAAATTAATTGCGATAATCCACAAGGTTCAAATCTTGAAGGCATAAGATAAGCATCCGAAGAAGCATAAACTCTATGAGCCAAATCATCAGCATATCTAATATTTGCCGATACTCTTCCTTGATATTTCCATTGATAATATCTGAACATATCCTCAAAATTACGATCACCTGTACCAATTACAACAAATTGGGTAAAGTCATCCATAAGACGATGGAATGCCTGATCTATAAGATCTATACCTTTTTGATCTGTAAGTCTTGATACTATACAAATCAAAAAAACTTTTTTATCTACGTTTAGAGAAAGCTCTTTTTGTAGAGCTTCTTTATTCTTAGGTTTATTTTTCCTAAAGTCTTCTTTAGAGAAGGTACAGGCAATTTTATCGTCTGTTTCGGGGTTGAATATGCTATAGTCTATTCCATTAACAATGCCTTGCATATCAAGTCTTCGCGCATACAATAAGCCATTAAGACCTTCTCCGTATTCAGGAGTCTGAATCTCTTGAGCATAGGTGTTAGAAACAGTTGTAATATAGTCAGAAAAGACCAAGCCCCCCTTAAGCATATTAGCGCCTTTTTCAAACTCAAGCTTATCTTCTGTAAAATAAGAACTGGGAAAACCTGTAAATCTTTGAATAGTTTCAATATCCCATTTGCCTTGGAATCTCAAATTGTGAATTGTCATGATGCTCTTAATACCCCAAAAGAACATATCTCCTGCAAATTCACCTTTAAGATAAACCGGAATAAATCCGGTCTGCCAATCATGACAATGTATAATATTAGGCTGAAATCCAATAAGCGGAAGCATTGATAAAACAGCTTTATCAAAAAAGATAAACTTTTCAAGATCAAAAAGCATATTCGAATCATAAGGATAAAAGCCGGTAAAATAATCCTGATTATCAATAAAATAATATGTTATTCCGTTATATTCATATTTAAGTACACCTACATATTTATCTCTTATAGCCGGACCGCAACTCATATAAAAATGTGTTACATATTCAAATTGAGACCGGTATTCATACGGAATACATGAATAATTAGGAATTACCACTCTTACATCCCAATATTCTTTGTTAAAATATTTAGGAAGCGCACCTACAACATCTGCTAAACCTCCGGTTTTAACAAATGGTGCACATTCAGAAGCAACAAATAAGATTTTTTTCATATGTACATCTCCTGGTTGGTGAAACATTTCTTGCATTTCGTCAATCACGTGCAAGTTATCTGTCAATTATGCCGTTTGTTAATTATAAATAGGCAATTTATAAATTAATCATCCATCTCCCAATTATGATATACTTGCTGTACATCGTCATCTTCTTCAAGAAGATTTAGTGTCTTTTCTATATTCGCAATATCTTGCTCATCAGTAAGTTTTACATAGGTTTGCGGAATCATTGTAACCTGTGCATCAGCCATAGCTATTCCTTCTTTTTCTAAAGCCTCGCAAACTTCTGAAAAAGAAAGCGGATCTGTAAATATTTCATAGCTATCATCCTCTTCTGAAAAATCCTCAGCTCCTGCATCCAGTGAAAGCATCATTAGATCATCCGCATCCATCTTGCAGCCTTCTTTTTCGATTATAATTTGACCTTTTTTATCGAACATAAAGGATACACATCCTGTGGTTCCGACATTACCTTTGCCCTTAGTAAATGCATTTCTTACATTTGCTGCAGTACGATTTTTATTATCTGTGAGTGCATCTACAATAATTGCTGTTCCGCAAGGACCATATCCTTCATATGTAATATATTCATAATTAACAGAATCTACGCTACCGGCAGCCTTTTTAATTCCTCTTTCTATTGTATCATTAGGCATATTGTTTGATTTAGCTTTCGCAATAACGTCTCTTAATCTAGAATTATTAGCAGGATCCGGTCCACCTTCTTTAACGGCTACCGCTATTTCTCTTCCTAATATAGTAAATATTTTACCTTTTGCTGCATCATTTTTTTCTTTTTTGTGTTTAATGTTTGCAAATTTTGAATGTCCTGACATTATTAATTCCTCTTTTCTACATAATAACAGATGCTTTAAACTTCAAGCATCTGCAAAAAAACTACTTAAATATTAACATTATTTATTTAATCTTACAAGTAATGTAAATCACTGATAATAGTCACGTTTTGAAATAATTTGGTCTTCTTTATAGAATATTCTGGGTATTCTTTTGGATAAATCACAAACAAATTCATAATTAAATCTACCACAAATATCCGAAAGCTCTTCTACAGTAATTTGATTATTATTATCTTCTCCTATAAGGGTTACTTCATCATACAGACTAACATCATCAATATCCGTAACATCAACCATAAATTGATCCATGCATATACGTCCGCATATCGGTGCTTTTTTTCCTTTTATTAATACATATCCTTTATTTGATAAAGAGCGGGGATATCCATCACCGTAACCTACAGGAATTGTGGCAATTTTCATCTTTGAATCAGCAATAAATGTACCACCATAACTAATTGCTTCACCTTTATCAATGGTTTTAATATATATAATATGGCTTTTAAGCGATAATACAGGTTTAAGTACTATAGATTTATAATTTACCTCATACGATGGAATCAACCCATATAATATAATTCCTGCTCTTACTGCATCAAGATGTGTATCCGGCAAATCAATTATTGCTGCACTGTTAGAGGCATGTTTTAAAGGAATATTTATTCCTCTATCATTAAGCATATTTATCATCTTAAGATATTTATTAAACTGAGAATCAGAAAAGGATTTGTCAGTTTCGTCAGCTTTGGCAAAATGTGTAAACATACCGCAAATATTAATATTTGACAATTGCGATATATCACGTATTAAATCAGCACTTTCTTCATTTGTCTTTAAGCCGATTCTGTTCATGCCGGTATCAATAACAATCTGAATATCTGCAATAATACCGAGAGATTTTGCAATATCATTATATTTTTGCGCAGTTTCTAAACTAAATACTGCAGGAATAAGATTATTATTTAATACTTCCTCATATTCTGATGGAAAAGATGCACCTAACAAAAATATTTTTTTCTTAATCCCATTTATTCTTAGCTCAGCGCCCTCATCCGCAGTGGCAACTGCATATCCTAATATACAGTCTTTATTCTCTAACTCATTGGCAATTTCTTTTGCACCATGCCCATAAGCGTCAGTTTTAATAACTGCAATAATCTTAGCATCGCCTTTTATGCATTTATTTATATTATCTACATTTGAAATTAAATTATCTAAATTGATTCTGGCTGAAACTCTGCTGTATTTTTTGTTTATTATAGTACCTAATTCGCCCATTTTAGGACCTTTCTTAACCCGTTTAAAATATCGTCTGCAATAATAGATCTATTAGAAATCGACTCTTGGATATAGCTGCCGCTAAGTCCGTGTATATACGCCGCATAAGCAGCGGCTTTTAACGCATTGTCTGTCTCACTAAACAATGCGCCGACAATGCCGGAAAGTACATCCCCTGCTCCGGCTGTCGCCATACCGCTACAACCTGAATCTATTAAATAAACAGAATCTTCGGTTGAAGCTACAATAGTTCTTGAATCTTTTAAAACTATTGTACATTTCCATTTTAAAGCATATTGTTTTGCAATATTAATTATATCTTTTTTTATATCAGATATGCTGCGATTACATAATCTTGACATTTCCTTTAAGTGAGGCGTTAATATAAAATTTCCATTAAGCTGTTCTGTTTTACTGATATCTGAAGAAATAATATTAAGTGCATCCGCATCTAATATACATTTTTTGTCATTATGTTTAAGCACAAGATCAACAATTCTAATCGACGATGTATCAGTGCCAATTCCCGGACCGCAAATGATGGTATCGGCCCACTCAATTGATTGTTCAAGTGCATTTTCATCAAATTTTTCAGCAATATATGTATCTAAAATAGCTTCTGGTATAAGGGTTTGTAAAACAGTTCTGTTTTCCTCAACAGTAAATATTTTAACTAGACCACAACCTGTAAGATATGCTGCTTTTGAAGAAAAATATGCCGCACCTGCCATATTTTTTTGTCCGGATATTACTAAAATTTTACCAAAACTGCCCTTATTTGAATCCTCATTTCTTACAGGCAGATTTTTAAGATCTTCTTTTTGAAGAAGAAATACATTAGGTTTCATATCAAGAAAACTTTTTTCATTGATATTAATATTTAATACTTTTATTTCCCCAGAATACTGCGCCCCGGGGAAAAGATACTGCCCAATCTTAGCAAAAGCAATTGCAAGCGTTAGTTTTGCTTCAAAACAACATCCTAGAATTTGTCCATTGCTGCTGGAAATTCCTGATGCTATATCAAGAGCAATCTTATAACCTGATAATTTATTCAAAAATTCAATGGCATCTTTATATTTACCGGTAATCTCTCTTGATAAGCCCACACCAAAAACAGCATCAACAATGACGTCATATTCATCACTCATCTTATTTATGTCATGTTTAACCGGAATATCATATTGCGCAACGATATCTGATTGAATCTTGCATTCAGAAGAACATTTACTCATATCTGATACGTAGAATAAAGTAACATTATAACCCAAAAGATATAAAATTCTTCCTGTCGCTATACCATCGCCACCATTATTCCCACTTCCGCATGCAATTAATATTCGACTGTCTTTTTTAAACAATTCACAAATTTCATGTGCAACAGCCATAGAAGCTTGCTCCATAAGTACTATAGAAGGAATCTTATAATGCTCTATGGTATTTTTGTCACATTGCTGCATTGTCTTATCATCAACTATAATTTTCATAGGCTAGCTCTTTTCGCGGTCTATTTGAGTCATATTATATGTAAGCTGCATCAAACTATCTGACAAATGTACATTTTGAACCACTATATCATTTGGAACTTCTAAATCAATATGTGCAAAATTCCAAATGGCCTTGATTTTTGTATTTATAAGTCTATTACAAGTTTCTTTTGCACGCTCTTTGGGCATAGTAAGAACGGCAATCTCGATATCATTTTTTTCAATAAATGCTTCTAGTTGTTCCATCATAAGAACAGGCTTACCTCGAACAGTAATATCCTTCATTGCTAAATTAACATCAAATAGCGCAACAACAACAAATCCTCTTTTTTCAAATTTACCGTAATTAGCAATTGCTTGACCCAAATTACCGGCACCGATTATTATTGCCTTATGTGATTTATCCACTCCAAGAATTTTACCGATTTCATCATGAAGATATTTGACATTGTATCCATATCCTTGTTGTCCAAAACCGCCAAAATTATTAAGATCCTGCCTTATCTGTGAGGCCGTAACATTCATCTTGACACTAAGAGCATCTGATGAAATACGCTCAACGCCACTATCAAGTAGGTCTCCAAGATATCTGTAATATCTGGGCATACGTTTTATAACAGCTTGTGAAATTAATTTCGCCATATTATCACTCTCTCCTATATCCAAAACAGAATATTAAATATTTTAATTAGTAGAAATATTAATGTCAATTCTCAAAAATGCTCTCCCACTCATTCATTAAAGATTCAAGTTCTTTATTCTTATATTCTAACAATGCTGATATTTCATTAAGTTTAGCACTATTTGTAGAATTCTGCGGCAGATTTAATTTATCATTTAAGTTGTTGATTTCATCCTCTAATGATGTAATTTGTTTTTCTATTTTATTTATTTTAGCCTGTCTTTTTCTTGCGTCAGCAAGATTTGCCTTATCTTTCTGCCATTTTATCTTGCCTTGAGTTTTGTTTTCATGAATAATTTCGATATTATTATTGCTTTCAATATCTCTTTTTTTCTCCAGATAGTAATCGTAATTACCTAAATACTTTGTAATAGAAGTTTTATTCAAATGTAAGATTGATGTTGCTATTTCATTTATAAAATATCTGTCGTGTGAAACGAATAAAACTGTACCCGGATAATTCTTCAAGGCATCTTCTAAAACTTCTTTAGAAGGAATATCTAAATGATTAGTAGGCTCATCCAAAATCAAAAAATTTGCTCCTGATAACGTTAGCTTTGCAAGTGCAACACGTCCCTTTTCTCCGCCGCTTAATTCCGAAATCTTTTTAAACACATCTTCAGAGAAAAACAAAAAAGCAGCTAAAGTATTGCGAATCTGTGTGTTGGTAAGATTAGGATATGCATCCTGTATTTCCTCAAATATTGTCTTGTTATCATCAAGCACATGCTGTTGCTGATCATAGTAACCTATATTAACTTTGGCGCCTAAATCAACACTTCCACTATCAGGATTCGTAAGATTGTTAATAATTCTAAGAAGTGTTGTTTTTCCTGTCCCATTTGAGCCAATAATAGCTACTCTTTGATTACGCTTTATTTCAAAACTAATATCTTTAAATAAATAATTTCCGTTATATGATTTGGATAAATTATTTATCCTTAGCACATCTTTACCACTTTCATAATCAATATTTAGAGAAAGTTTCATAGGAGTTGTCTGCGCTTCAGGCTCTTTTATTATATCCATCTTATCTAATGCTTTTTGCCTGCTCTGTGCTCTTTTGACAGATTTTTCTCTATTAAAAGATTTAAGTTTATCTATAACCTGCTCCTGTCTTTTAATTTCTTCTTGTTGATTTAAATATGCTTTAAGAAGAGTAAGCCTTTTTTTCGCACTTTTTTTTGAATAATCATCATAACTACCGTCATATTGACTAATCTTGCCATTTGATAATTCTATAACCTTAGATACTATTTTATTTAAAAAATACCTGTCATGAGACACTATTAATACTGCACCTTTATATGACTTAATATAATTTTCAAGCCAAGTAACAGAATCAATATCAAGATGATTTGTAGGCTCATCTAGAATTAACAATTTAGGCGAGGATATAAGTAGTGCAGCCAAGCTTACACGAGTCAGTTCTCCGCCTGAAAGTTCATTTATCCCTCGATTAAACTCTTCTTCTTTAAAGCCAAGACCTTTGAGCGTGCCAATTACTTCACCTTTGTAAGAATAACCGCCGTTTTCGTTAAATTTTTCCAAAAGCAAGTTATACTCCGGCATCTTTGATAAAGCCTCATTTTCATCCATATGAGGCATTTTTGCTTCAATCTCTTTAATCTTGTTTTCTATATCAATGACATGTTGCTTTTTGGATAAAACATAGTCATAAATAGAAACATTTAAATGATAAGCTTGATGTTGTGCTAAATACCCGATATCAGCATCTTTAGAAATAGATACTATGCCCTCATCAGGAAGGATATCTCCGATAATAATTTTTAAGAGAGTAGATTTACCGGCCCCGTTTATCCCGACTATGGCGGCTTTTTGTCCTTCTTCGATATGAAAAGATCCACCACTTATCACACAGTTATCTGCAAACGATTTACTAATATTACTGCAGGATAATATCATTTTTGCAATCCTTTACTTAAAGTAATGATGATAATTTATTTGCAATTGCATCTATAAATTCTTCAGTGTTAAGTTTTTTAGCGCCTTCAATAGTAGTTATGCTTACTAAATCGCCTGTCATAAGACCTGATTCAATTGTCTTGATGCAAGCCATCTCCAATGTATCAGCGAACTTTTTAAGCAAAGTATTATCCGTTAATTCAGCATTTTTTCTAAGGGCTCCTGTCCATGCAAAAATAGTTGCTATAGGATTAGATGAAGTCTCTTCTCCTTTAAGATGCTTATAATAGTGACGCTGTACTGTACCATGCGCTGCTTCATATTCATAATAGCCATTAGGTGAAACCAAAACAGATGTCATCATAGGCATAGCACCAAAGGCAGCAGCAATCATATCGCTCATAACATCTCCGTCATAGTTCTTGCAAGCCCATATAAAACCACCTGATGAGCGCATGACTCTGGCCACTGCATCATCAATAAGTTTATATGAAAACTCTATACCCGCTTTATTAAATGCATCCTTAAATTCGTTTTCATAAAGGTTTTCAAATATTTCTTTAAATACTCTGTCATATTTTTTTGAAATAGTATCCTTAGCACCGAACCAAAGATCTTGTTTTGTATCGATTGCATATGTAAAGCAGCTTTTAGCAAAACTTTCAATTGATTTGTTAAAATTGTGCTGTCCTTGAACAACTCCGGGCCCTTCAAATTCACAAATCAATTCTCTGCTTTCTTTACCATCGGGCGTAGTATATACAAGTTCGCACTTGCCGGGGCCATCGATTTTCATCTCAACGGCCTTATACAAATCTCCATAAGCATGTCTGGCGATTGTAATTGGCTTTTTCCATGTCTTTACATTAGGCTCAATTCCATTGACAATTATGGGCGCTCTAAATACAGTTCCATCTAGAATAGCTCTAATTGTACCATTGGGACTTTTATACATCTTTTTAAGATTATACTCATCCATTCTTGCTGCATTAGGGGTAATCGTAGCGCATTTTACTGCAACAGTATACTCTTTAGTAGCATTTGCTGCATCAATGGTAACTTGATCATCGGTTTCATTTCTGTGTTTAAGACCCAAATCATAATATTTGGTATCTAACTCAACATAAGGGAGTAAGAGTTTATCCTTTACTAATCTCCATATAATTCTGGTCATCTCGTCTCCATCCATTTCAACAATAGGACGGATCATTTTTATTTTTTCCATTAATAATTCTCCTTATAACGATTTAAAATCATTTTTTGCAAATAAAATCGTCTCAAAATTTTTATTTAACGACTAAGTTAACTATTTTACCCGGCACATAGATTTCTTTTATAATATTTCCTTTGATTTTGCCGTTTACGGCTTCTTTTGCCATCTCAAGTACAACATCTTTAGATTCGTCTTTGGAAATAAACACGGTAGCTTTAATCTTTCCGTTGATCTGAATTGGAATTTCAACTTCATCATCTACAAGATACTTTTTATCATATGTAGGCCACAGGTTTTCAAATACTGAATTATCATGACCTAATCTTTGATATAATTCTTCGCATATGTGAGGTGCAAAAGGAGCTAATAATATAACAAATGTCTCAATTGTTTTTTTGTCAATGCCGCATTCTTTTGATAAATCATATAGCTTATTATTGTATTCCATAAAACCAGATACAACAGTGTTTAAGCTAAAACTTTCAAGTCTGGAGGTGATATCATATACCAATCTGTTTCTAAGTTTTAATAATTTATCATTTTCCGGTGCATCATTTTCCATCTGCGTTATACATAGCTTCCAAAATCTGGAAATAAAACGATATACACCGTCAATACCTCGATCATCCCACTCTGAATCAAGTTCCGGAGGTCCTACAAATAATTCATATAACCTTAATGCATCGCAGCCATAATCTCTGACCAAATCATCAGGAGATACAACATTTCCCTTGGATTTGCTCATTTTTATGCCATTTTTCCCGGTAATCATTCCTTGATTGAACAGCTTTTTAAATGGTTCCTCAAAATCAATTACACCGATGTCATACAAAAATTTTGTATAGAAACGAGCATATAACAAATGTAAAACAGCATGCTCTACTCCACCGATATACATATCTACAGGAAGATATTTATCGGCTTTTTCCTTAGAAACAAGCTCTTTATCATTTTTATTATCTATATATCTAAGAAAATACCAAGATGATCCTGCCCACTGTGGCATGGTGTTGGTTTCTCTTTTTGCATCTTTCCCGCAACACGGGCATTTTGTATTAACCCATTCGCTTATAGCCGCTAATGGCGATTCACCTGTTCCTGTTGGCTGGTATGACTCGACATTAGGAAGTAATAACGGGAGTTCTTCTTCAGGAACTGCTACAGGTCCGCAACTTGGGCAATGAACAATCGGAATTGGTTCGCCCCAATATCTTTGTCTTGAAAACACCCAATCTCTAAGCTTGTAATTAGTCGTTGCTTTTCCAATACCCTTTTTTTCAATTATTGAAGGCGCATCCTTTTTGAGTTGTGAAGATTCTAAATTATTCCACTCTCCGGAATTAATCATTGTACCGCTAGCAGCTGTATAAGCCTCTGTCATATTTTCTATTTCTTTGCCGTCTTTTGCGATAACTTGAATAATCGGTATGTTAAATTTTTGGGCAAATTCAAAATCTCTGTCATCATGAGCAGGAACACACATAATGGCACCGGTTCCATAATCGGCTAAAACATAGTCAGATAGCCAGATTGGTACTTTAACGTTATTTATGGGATTAATTGCATATGAACCTGTAAAAACACCTGTCTTTTCTTTTCCTGCAAGTCTGTCAACAGATGATTTAAGTGATGATAAATAAATATAATCTTCTACTTCTTTTCTTTTATCATCTGTAGCAAGTGATTTTGCCAATTCGTGCTCAGGAGCCAAAACCATAAATGTAGCGCCATACAAAGTGTCCGGTCTGGTAGTATAAACAGTAATTACTTCGTTAGAGCCATCAACTTTAAACTCTACCTCTGCTCCTTGACTTTTTCCAATCCAATCAGACTGCATCTTTTTTACTTTTGATGGCCAATCAAGCTTATCTAAGTCATCAAGTAATCTATCAGCATAATCTGTAATCTTTAGCATCCATTGCTTAAGATTCTTCTTCGTTACATCACTTCCGCATCTTTCACATTTGCCGTTTACTACTTCTTCGTTTGCAAGACCGGTTTTACATGACGGGCACCAATTTATAGGCATCTCTTTCTCATAAGCCAATCCTTTTTCAAACATCTTGACAAATATCCACTGAGTCCATTTATAAAATGAAGGATCTGTAGTATTAACTTCCATATCCCAATCATATATAGCGGATATTTCCTTTATTTGCCGTCTGATATTATCTATATTTTCATTTGTGGATTTCTCCGGATGCACACCCATTTTAATGGCATAATTTTCTGCAGGCAGCCCAAAAGCATCCCATCCCATGGGATGTATAACGTATTTATTCTGAAGCATCATGTATCTACTCCATACATCAGAAATGACGTATCCTCTCCAATGGCCTACATGAAGACCGTTTCCGGAAGGATAGGGAAACATATCAAGGCAATAATACTTCTCTTTTTTGCCGTCATTAACATTAACCGGGTGCGTCAACCAATGTTTACGCCATTTTGTTTCTATCTCTCGATGGTTATAAGGTATAGACATTCGAATTTCCTCCAAAAATAATGATTTTAATCAAAAGTTATCTCAGCAAGCCTAAACTTGCTGAGATACTAAGTTTAATCAATCGTAGAAATTTTAACATACTAAAGTATTTTGTCAAGAAGCATAGCTAAATAATAGAATTATTCAGCTTCTTTATTTTCGATTTCTTTTTGCTGTATATCGGATGGAGCCTGCTCATATCTTGCAAAATCATACTCGTAATCTCCGCTTCCGGCACTCATTGATCGTAAATCTCTGGTATATCCATATAATTCCATATAAGGAACTTCTGCTATAATCTCTTGCTTACCGCCATCTATAGGCGTCATGCCAAGTATACGACCACGGCGTTTATTAAGATCTCCCATAACGTCACCGGTATATTGATCTTCAACGGTTATTGTAACAGTTGCAATCGGCTCTAAGAGAACCGGCTCAGCTTCCATAAATCCTTTCTTAAATGCTTGAATGGCTGCAGTCTTAAATGCCATTTCAGAAGAGTCTACAGGATGATATGATCCATCATAAAGAACAGCCTTTATTCCAACAACAGGATAACCTGCCAAAGGACCTGATTTAACGCCTTCCTGAACACCTTTTTCTACTGCGGGGAAGTAGTTTTTGGGAACAGCACCTCCCACAACAATTTGATCAAATTCATATGCCGTATCTAAATTGCCCAGTGGCTCAAATGTCATCTTAACATGTCCATATTGACCATGACCACCTGTTTGTTTTTTATATTTAAATTCGACATCCGACTTTTTCCTTATAGTTTCTTTAAAAGCAACCTTAGGACGCATAAGTTCAATATCAACTTTATATTTTTCTTTAAGAATGCTAACTATTACTTCAAGATGCTGTTCGCCCATACCGTAAAGCAATGTTTGTCCGTTTTCAGCATCATTAACATTAAGAAGTGTCTTATCTTCTTGCATTATCTTTGATAACGCAGATGAAACCTTATCTTCATCACCCTTATTTTTGGTAATATATCTACGGGATGTATAAGGCTTTGGTATTACAGCTTTAACATATAATATCGGATTAGCTTTAGTTGAAAGCGTATCCGTAGTAACTACACTATTAAGTTTAGCAAGTGCACCTATATCTCCGGCATGCAATTCTGGAACTTCAATTGTCTTAGAGCCTTGCATTACATATAATTTACCGATTTTCTCTTCTGTATCCTTCTCATGATTGTAAAGCACATCGTCTGACTTAATAACACCAGAACACACTTTAATAAGAGAATACTTCCCGATAAACGGGTCTGCTATAGTTTTAAATACATATGCCGACTTTGGTTTTGAAAAATCATAATCTGCTTGAAAAACTTCGTTTGTTTTAAGATTAACACCGGCGAGTTTTCTCTTATCGGGCGATGGCATATATTTAATAATATCATCTATTAGCGTGTACATTCCCTGTGCTAATATATTAGATGCCATTCCAATAGGAACCATACTTCCTTCCATAACATTTTCACGAAGTGCCGAACGGATTTCAAATTCTGAAAACTCTTCTCCTGCAAAATATCTGTCCATAAATTCTTCGCTGGTTTCTGCGACAGATTCAAGCAATGCCTCTCGGCATATGTCAAGATTTGCTTTTGAATATTCCGGAATCTCGGATTCTGTAACCTTGCCGTTTTCATCCCAACGATTAGCACTTTGACTTACTACGTTAATATATCCGACAAGTTTTTCGTTTTCACGAAGCGGCAGATGGAAAGGAGCAATTTTCTTGCCATATAATGCCTGAAGATCTTCCACAACCTGTCTAAAGGATGCGTTATCATCATCCATTCCTGTTACGCAAAACATACGCGGAAGCTTATACTGTTCGCAAAGATCCCATGCTCTCTTAGTTCCAACCTGAACGCCGGATTTTCCTGATATTACGATAACTGCAGCATCTGCAACCGAAAGTGCCTCAACAGTTTCTCCCATAAAATCAAAATATCCGGGGGTATCTAAGAAATTTACTTTTGTACCTTCCCACTCAATAGGTACAAGCGAAGTAAAAATAGATATCTGACGTTTAACTTCTTCTTTGTCGTAATCGCTAATAGTATTTCCGTCGCTGATTTTACCCATTCTTGTAGTAAGCCCGGAAAGATAAGCAATAGCCTCAATCAAAGAAGTCTTACCACTGCCACCGTGTCCTAAAACTACTACATTTCTGATTTTGTCACTAGTGTACACGTTCATAAATGCTGTCCCCCAATTCGTTAAAATAAGTATAGCTATTAAATTGTCACGATTAAACTGATGCGTTTAATTCATTAAGATAATTTTACTAGACTTTATAGATTATTACAAACAAATTATTAGGATGATATAGCTGTTAATAAGGCAGGTATAAGCTGTTTTTTTCTTGATATTACACCCTTTAACATTCTTTCATTATACTTATTTGTATCATTTGACGAGCAAGGACTGTTTGGATAAGCCTTTTGCGCTGTCTCATCGGCATTATCACCGAACGAAAGAAGGCAAGTGGTCTCGTTTAATATATCTGTAAGCATAAAAAACACCATACTTATTCCTTTTTCTTTTAAAGCTGTAGGCATATATTCATATAGTTTATCTTTTACATTATTAAGATCATCAAAATTCATTGCCGAAATTTGACCTACGCCAAAATCTG
>CAJOPM010000194.1 GCA_905236225.1 uncultured Eubacterium sp. | reverse complement strand
TGCATTAAAAGTGCCATCTCATATTGCTCTTCCAAGCTTGCATCCATACCGATATCAATCGGTACTCTATAATATATTATATCTATCAGCTTAGTTAATCTGTAAAACTCTCTTCTTTGGAATTTAGTGATGTCAGAAGTTATCTGAACATCCATCATTAATATTCCGCCATCATTTTTCCTGGCGATAACCACAGCATCTGCATGCAGCAAAGTTCCGCCGTCGGTATAAAAGATAGCTTCAAATTCAGCTCCTACAGGAAATAAAATAGTCTTTCCTGCTTGTGTAGGCATGGCCATCGTTATTGTCTGTGAGTCTATACTATCAAGCAACTGGCTTTTAAAAATCAGAATTGTTTTTGTAATACCTTTTCCGTTATTTAGTTCTTTTGTCACCCTAACATCAATCTTATCTCCGGGTCTTAATGTATAACCCGTTTTCTGTGCCATAAAGCCTCCTTAGCAAAAGTTGATTATTCATTATTAATATTTATCTATGTCCATATAATAAGTCTGCAAACATCTGTGACAAACTTCTTCTTGGCTGTCTAACATTATCACCAATCTTTTCATCAAATAGCGACATGGCGATATCTCTAAATGCTATAGATGATTTTGCATTTGGATACCTCATAGATACAGGTTTTTGCTCTCTAATCGCCTTCTCAAGTTCTGTATCCTGCGGTATCATACCGATATATTCAAGATTACCTGACAAAAATTGTCCTACAACCGTGTTGAGTCTGTTAAAAACATCAAGACCGTCACGCTTTGATAACACTTTGTTTGAGATAACCTTAACCTTGCAAACGGCCGGATCAAATTTTGGACTGCTATAAAGTGTCTTTAGTAAGGAATAGGAATCGGTAAGCGAACTCGGCTCAGGAGTTGAAACCAATAATACCTCAGGACTGGATACCACAAACTCCATTACCGAATCAGATATTCCTGCACCTGTATCTATTATTATAACATCCGCCATAGTATTAAGCGAAGTAAGATTATTAATTAAAAAAGATATTTGATCTTTGTCTAGATTATTAAGACCTGCTATTCCCGATCCTGCTGATATAAACTCTATATCCATCGGACCTTTTGTAAGTATTTCCTGAATGCTCTTTCCATGATAAATCAAATCGCTGAGATTAAATTGAGGAAATGCGCCAAACATAACTTCCACATTTGCAAGTCCGAAATCTGCGTCAAAAATTATAACCTTTTTGCCCATTTTCCGCAACTGTACCGCCAGATTAACGGACAGATTGGACTTACCTACTCCGCCTTTCCCACTGGTCACGGTAAGCACTCTGGCAGGAAGGATTTCTTTTTGATTTTGCGCTTTTATTATATTTCTTAAGCCTTCTGCCTGGTCCATGGCTCTTTGCCTCCTAAAAGATTCTTTACGATTTTTTGAGAGTCAAATTTCTCAATATCATCGGGCACATTTTGACCATTAGTGACAAAAGATATCGGTGCCCCACTATAAAGCCTTATATTCAACAAATTACCATATTTGTTTGTTTCATCAAGCTTTGTAAATACTATCTTGAAATCACTTATCTGCTTATAAGCATCAATAATATCTATAAGATCATCATATTTTGTAGTAGCACTAAGGCACAAAAAAACCTGCTTGTCATATGAATCGTCAATTTCGTCTATTAAAGATTTGACTGCGCTTTTTTGTTCTTCGTTTTTATGAGAAAAACCGGCTGTATCTACAAGTATAACATCAGACTGTTGATTGTCTTTTATGGCATCAGTTAACTCCTTGGGAGTATATATAATATTTAGCGGTGCAGACAATATATTGGCGTATGTCTGAAGCTGATCGGCTGCAGCAATCCTATATGTATCCGCTGTTAAAAAAGCAATATCTCTGCGCTCCTCGACCTTATATTTTGATGCCACTTTTGCAATTGTTGTGGTCTTTCCTACCCCCGTAGGTCCAATAAAAATAAGCACCTTAGGCTTACTTCCCTCAAGATTAATTCCATCATTATTTCCAAATTTAAGAATAACCTTTTGATATACGCTTGATAACATAGCGTCCATACTTGAGCTTTTTCTTACAACACTGTCAGTTTCTTCAAGAATCTGATTAGCATATTTTTCATCAACCTCGTTGTCCAGTAAGACCTTGTATATCATTTTCAGGATATCAAGTCTTTCCTTATTGCGAACTTTTTCTTCTTCAGCCTGGACGCTGCTTTGGGTCATTGTCTCATCGAGCATCCCCTGTATTTGATTTAATCGGTTGTCTATACCTTTTTGTTGAGCATTAAAGTGTTTAATTCTCTCACTTCCGGAAGATGCCGGAGTTGCTTGTTTTGCTCTGTCAAACATTTCCTGAAGCCTTTCGTCTTCTATTTTTTGTTTCCTTTGATCATCTATGATAGGCTGTATTTTTTTCATAGTATCTGCAATCTTTTGTGCCTGCTCTTTAGCTGATAAGTCTCGTTTGCTTTGAGGTATGCTAATCTCCTCATCGGCAGCTAAATTGACTTTTTCAGGTTTAGAGGCAGTTTGAATCTTTTGCGGTTTAGGATCTTCTATGGCCGCTGTAACCTCAAATGATACTCCTTTAAATACGCCCTTTAATCCTTTGGACTTAACAGCCCTAACGCTCATTATAATGGCATTTTCACCCAGCTCTGCTTTGGCTTTTTCTTTTGCCTCCTCTTCGCTGTTGCCATGAAATTTTTTTATTATCATTTAGCCTGTCACCATCCCAACTGACTGTAGTTCTACATCTGATTCAATCTCGCTATATGATACAACGATTAAATCTTCAAAATAATCCTGCGTTAGTTTCTTAAAATACATTCTTACTATAGGTGACGTAACTATAATCGGTACTTTACCTATATTTTCCAGCTTAGCAGTCTCTTCTTGCACTGAGGAAATAATAGCCTTCGATTTTTCAGGGTCTAAAGCCAGATAAGCCCCTTGTTCAGTCTGTTTTACCGAGCTCATAATTTCCTGTTCAACCTTTGGATCAATCGTAACAACACTCGTTGTCTCATTGGCCGGAAAATACTTACCGGAAATTGCTCTTTTAAGACTCTGTCTGACGTACTCAGTAAGTACATCAGTATCATGCGTTGTCGAAGCATAGTCTGCTAAAGTCTCAAATATCGTAAGCAAATCTCTGATAGATATATCTTCACTAAGCAAGTTCTGAAGAACCTTTTGTATATCTCCAAGACCTAACAGCTTAGGTGTAAGCTCATCTACCAATACTGGATTTGTTTCTTTGAGATTATTTACGAGATTTTGTACATCTTGTCTTGTAAGCAACTCTGCAATATGTCTGCGAAGAACTTCTGTAAGATGCGTAGCAATTATGGACGGCGGGTCAACTACCGTATATCCTAAAGTCTCCGCTCTTTCTCTTTGTGACTCTGTAATCCAGATAGCAGGCAAATGGAATGAAGGCTCAAATGTCGGAATACCATTAATCTCTTCTTCGACATATCCCGGATTCATCGCCATATAATGGTCAAACAGAATCTCTCCTTCCGTAACCTGTATGCCCTTTATCTTAATAATATATTGATTAGGATTAAGCTGAATATTATCACGGAGTCTGATTATCGGTACAACTGTACCCAGTTCAAGCGCAATTTGTCGTCTGATCATAACGACTCTATCTAGCAAATCGCCACCTTGATTAACATCGGCAAGGGGTATGATGCCATATCCAAACTCAAGCTCTATTGGATCAACATGAAGCAAAGATACTACATTTTCAGGTTTTCTGATCTCTTCTGCCTGAGTTTCTGCGCTTTCAACCTCTTCTTCTACTGCCTCTATGCCCAGATTACGCTCTACTCTTCGACTACCTACGATAAACAAAACGCCAAGCGGCACAAATAAAACAATCGAAAGCGGTGTTACGATTCCCAGGAAACAAAGCGTAACACCAACAATCATAAGAACTTTCGGAACGCCAAACAGCTGCTTTACCAAAACAGTACTAAATTCAGCGTCTTTAGCTCCCTTAGTAATTAATATACCTGTTGAAAGTGATATCAAAAGTGATGGTATCTGTGATGTAAGTCCGTCACCGATTGTAAGAATACCATAAGTACTAAGCGCGTCTGTAATCTCCATCCCGCTGTTCATCACACCGGTAATTATGCCACCTATAAGGTTGATAAATGTGATAATAAGGCCGGCAGTAGCATCACCCTTAACATACTTGGTTGCACCATCCATAGCTCCGAAAAAAGTTGATTCATTTTGAATCTTTTCTCTTCTTTCTTTTGCCTCCTGATCGTTTATGGCACCTGTATTAAGATCGGCGTCAATAGCCATCTGCTTACCTGGCATAGCATCAAGTGTAAATCTGGCGGTAACCTCAGCAACACGCTCAGACCCCTTATTGATTACTACAAACTGAATAATAAGCAAAATTATAAAAATAATCGCACCTACGATCAGATTACTTCCTCCAACGAACTGACCAAAAGTAGTTACGACATTACCGGGACTACCTGTAGTAAGAATAAGCCTGGTAGATGAGACATTTAATGCTATTCTAAAAAGCGTAGTAAATAGCAAAAGAGTCGGGAAGAAGGACATATCAAGAACTTCAACCACGAAAAGAGAATTAAAGAGTATAATAAATGCTATCGACATATTAAGCGCAAGCATAACGTCGAGCATTATTGACGGAATCGGTATAATGAAAAACAAAACCGCAGCCAACAGGTACAATCCAATGGCCATATCTGAAAATTTGATCCCGGCCGGAAGCCTGATACTCATAATAATCCTCCTTTCCTCACTCTAATATTATTATACTGTTTAATTTAAATAACACAATATATTATACTTTATTCTTAGCCTTATATACAACAGCTAGTATTTCGGCAACAGTTTTATATAATTCCGGCGGTATCTCATTTCCGATATCGACAGTAGCATATAGCATCCTTGCAAGAGGTCTGTCCTCTACCATTTCGATATTATACTGCTGTGCCATTTCTCGAATTTTAAGTGCCAGATAATCTTCACCCTTAGCAATTACAATAGGAGCCTTTGCAACGGTATTATCGTATTTAAGAGCTACCGAAATATGTGTCGGGTTCGTAATAATAACATCAGCTGTAGGAAGCTGTGCCATCATACGACGCTGAGACGCCTCTCTCATACGACGTTTTTGCTGTCCTTTGACCTCAGGGCTACCCTCTGCATTCTTCATCTCCTCTTTTACTTCCTGCTTGGTCATCTTCATATCTTCATTAAATTTTCTTTTTTGATATATAAAGTCAACCAATCCTATGATAAGGTAAACGAAGGCAATTCTAAGCCCCATATTAATAATAATATTGCCAATTAAAATAATCGCCTGCTCAAGTTCTATATCATACAGAGCAAACAGCTGATCAGCTTCATTTCTAAGCACGGAATATGCAACAAGAGCAATAATTGCAATCTTTAGTATTGATTTAAGCAACTCAAAAAGAGAATCCTTAGAAAACATTCTCTTAACACCGTTTACCGGATTAAACTTATCAAGCTTGGGTTTTAGCGGCTTTAGAGTAACCTTGATTCCTTTTAACTGAATGATGTTTATTGCTACCGCTACCACAACCCCGGCTATAAAAAACGGTAAACATATAAGCAGTATTCTATACATCGCCGCATTAGCAACAATAGATGAATCGCGAACAGAAAAACCCGACTTATTAACAGCAAAATCAGGTATCCTGTTATAAAACAACTCAAACAGATTAAGAAGCATGCCCGAAACAAATGACATTGCCAGCTTTAAAACCAAAAACAAAGCTATAAGCTCAACAGCGAATCCTAATTCTCTGCTCTTAACAACCTTGCCTTCTTCCCTGGCTTCATTAAGTCTCTTCTCAGTAGCAGGCTCTGTCTTTTCTCCTCCGGGACCTTCTTTGGCAAAAAACTGAAGATTCAGTTTAATCTTATTAAGTTCATTTGACTCATCAGATAATAAAATACAATTATTCATACGCAATTATACTAAAGCAATGTCAATACATTGATTTAACAAAGATAACTATCATCTTTCTCATTTCGGTAAAAATATAATCCGAAACATACGGCAATAGCGTTATCGTTAAAAACATTGCCGCAAATCCCATAAATACCTTTATCTGTATACCTACAGAGAACATATTCATCTGAGATGCAACCTTAGACATTATGCCAAGTATGCAGTTGGTAATCATTGT
Source organism: uncultured Eubacterium sp. (assembly GCA_905236225.1). Taxonomy (GTDB): domain Bacteria; phylum Bacillota; class Clostridia; order Lachnospirales; family Lachnospiraceae; genus Eubacterium_C. Next base: position 12,712 of record CAJOPM010000194.1, on the reverse strand, counting down.
CACTGCAAATACAGGCAAAATAATCCTAAATGCAATAATCATAAGATCGGTTATGTATGTTATCAGCGCCGTGGCAAGATTCTCCCACTCAAATACGGCACCATTTACGGGAATAAGCGTATACGCTTCAACAAAGGCATTAATTAAATAGGTAAATAAGCCTGATACCAAAAGCAACAGCAGAACTATATAATTGTAAAACTCTCCGGATATAGTAACCTGCGTTCTTGATACAGGATCATATTCACTAGCCATTGCAAGACCAATCTGTGTATCAATCAAATTACCCGCAAATAAAATAATAGAATTACACAGATATGCTGCAAAACCAATCAGCAATCCCGTAATTCCTTCCTTAAGTACAATAATTGAGTATTCTATAATCTCACTATATTCAATGCTCACATCCGGAAGTGTATAAAACAGAATCAGCGAAAGGAATATTGAACATCCCACTCTGACTCTGGCTGTTACCGAAGAAATGTTAAACAAAGGAGCCGTCACCATAAATGCCGAAACACGAACCAGAATAAGTATAAAATACTGTAGATGCTCAAATGTAAAACTGTATTCTACCATAATCTATGATCAACCAATATAAATACTAAATCCATTCCAAAGTTCTTCTGTAAATTCCGTCATCTGATGAAGCATCCACGAACCAAAAAGCATGATTCCCGCAAATACGGCAACAATCTTTGGCACAAATGTAAGCGTCTGCTCCTGAATTGATGTTACAGTCTGAAAAATACTTACTACCAATCCGACTATAAGTGATACCAAAAGAGGAGGCGCTGAAGTAATTATAATTGTGTATATTGCCTCTTGAGCAATATCTATAACATTAGCCTCAGTAATCATAATTTCACCTTCTTAATGTGTAAACTGTTAGTAAAATGTCTTTACTACATTTCCAATAACAAGATTCCATCCATCTGCTAATATAAAGAGCAGTACTTTAAACGGCATCGATATTGTCGTAGGCGGAAGCATCATCATACCCATAGACATAAGAACCGATGCCACCACCATATCAATAACTATAAACGGTATATAAATCAAAAATCCAATAATAAAAGCAGTTCTAAGCTCGCTAATTATAAAGCTCGGAATAATAACCGTAATAGAAATATCATCAAGATTCTCCGAATCATATTCAACATCAGCAATCTCACAAAACATCTTAAGATCCTTTGCCTGAGTCTGCTGATACATAAATTCTCTAATTGGCTCAAGGCCAGCCTCGAGTGCTTCTTCTTGAGTGATCTCACCGGCATCAAGCGGCTTAATGGCATTTTCATTAATCTGAGAAAATATCGGAGACATAATAAATAATGTCAGGAACAAGGCTAGTCCAATTAGCACCTGGTTAGGGGGTGCCGTCTGAGTACCTATAGCCGTCCTGACGAAGTGAAGCACTATGATTATCCTCGTAAACGAGGTCAACATAATGAGAATTGACGGTGCTAAAGATATAACTGTCAACACCAATAATATACGTAGCGATCCAGATAGACTGCCGCTGTCATTATTATATATTATGGAAAATCCATCGTTGATATCGTCCTGTGCACTTGGTACATCTCCATCAGAACTTTCAATCTGCAAATCTTGCAATTCATCCTGAATTGCATCTGCATCAGTTTCCGTGGCATACGTTTTAGTGCCAAAGCAGAATGAAAAAGCTAAAACCAGAACAAATATCGCAAAAATCAACGATGCAATACAATAAATCTTTTTAATTTTTTTCGTTTTCATTGTTTCTGCTTATTTTTTCGGAAGTTTATCTTTGAATTTGTCCATTACTTCACTTAGGGTTTCACTAAATTGTTTTGAGTTACCGGCTTTTTTTTCTTTGATCTTTTGAGCTTCCTCTTCACTCAAAGTCCCAAGCATAGCAACATTATCCTTAGCAACGGCAATAACATAATATTCATCAAGTACTTTTACTATCTGAATATATTTGTTATTGCCGATTTTCATAGCTTCTAAAATTTGAATACTATTGTTTTGTGTCATTCCCTTCTGATAGCTTCCGACAAACTTTGTCGTAAAGTATGTAATAAGAAGAACAAACACAAATATTAACAGTACTTGTATAAACTGCCATACAGAAGAAGACTTGCTAACAGAAGAAGTCAAAGTCAAATAAATTGTATTATCCAATTACTTTCTTAACAGCCTCAAGAACACGATCTGCCTGGAACGGCTTAACAATAAAGTCCTTTGCTCCGGATTGAATAGCTTCAATAACCATAGCCTGCTGTCCCATAGCTGAACACATTATTACGCTGGCTCCGGAATCAGATTCTCTGATTTTCTTAAGTGCCTGAATGCCATCCATCTCCGGCATTGTAATATCCATAAGTACTAAATCCGGGCTGGTCTCTCCGTATTTTTCAACTGCTTTTTGACCATTTTCGGCTTCTCCGGCAATCTCATAGCCGTTTTTCGTCAGGATGTCCTTTATCATCATCCTCATGAAAGCTGCGTCATCGCAAATCAAAACCTTCTTAGCCATAATTTACTCTCTCCTCTTTAAATAATTTTGAATAATCTAATATATATTATAGCATACCACATTCAGATTAGTTTTGTACAATTTCTGTAATTCTTACACCAAAACTTTCTTCAATGACTACTACTTCGCCTTTTGCAACATATTTTCCGTTGACCAAAATATCAATCGGCTCACCGGCTATTTTATTTAATTCTATAATAGTTCCGGGTGAAAAGTCCAATATTTCTTGAATCGATCTTGTAGTTCTTCCTAATTCGACCGAAACCTCAAGAGGTACATCCATAATTAAATCAATATTTTCAGGCTGTACAATTGAGGATGCTCCCGGATCGAATGCTCCAAACTGAGCCGGCTGAACATTGATCGGTTGCTGATACATCATAGGTTGACCCATCATTGGCTGTCCCATCATAGGTTGACCCATCATTGGCTGTCCTGCCGCCATCTGCTGATCACCCGCAGGCGCTGCTGCTTGCGGCGTGGGCGCACTTTGCGGAGCCGGCGCAGGCTGCGGAGCGCTTTGAGGCGCTGCTGCTTGCGGCGCAGGCGCTTCTTCTGCAGGAGCTTCTGCCTCGCCCTTCATATTATCCATAAAGCTCTCTACCATAACTCTGGCAAAAGAATACGGATAAAGCTGCATAATCTCGCTGTCTACAAGATCACCTATAAGCATCTTGAATTTAATCTTTACAAATTGTCCTGATAAAAACTCGTCTATACTGTTTTCATCGACATCTTCCTGGAAATCAATCCTATTAGCCACCGGTGGGCTGATATCAATCGTCTTATTAAGCATCGACGACAAAGACGTAGCTGACGAACCCATCATCTGATTCATAGCTTCAGAAATAGCACTAAGATGCAATTCTCCAAGCTCACCATCTGTATTACTTCCATCGCCGCCCATCATAAGATCGGTAATAATCTTAACATCATTCTCTTTGAGCACTAACAGATTACTTCCATCAATACCTACGGTATAAGCAATTCTGATAAAAACACAAGGTCTTTCATACTCTTCCATAAGGTCGTCCCATGTGCTTTCCTCTACTGTAGGCGTGGATATTTCCACCTTACGATTAACAAGCGAAAAAAGTGTGGTGGCTGCTGTACCCATACTTATATTGGCAACTTCGCCAATCGCGTCTTTTTCATCATCCGAAAGAATATTCTCAGTACCTTGAGATGAACCGCCAGCATCTGCCGAAGCGCCAACATCTTCTCCCGCTTCCGATTGACTTAGTAGAGCGTTAATCTCCTCTTGTGATAGAACTCCATCCATAAAACTCTTCTACTCCTCTCTGATAACTGAGGTAACTCTTACTGCGTAATCATCATCCGACGTACCGGGCAATGCCTTAAATTTCTTGATATTGCCTACATAGACATCAAGTTCTTCATCCACCTTGGTATCGACTCGAATAATATCTCCAACTTGTAATCCCAAGAAATCTCCGACCGAAATAAGTGTATTCCCTAAAACAGCTTTAATCGGCATAGGAGCCTTCTCAAGCAACATTTCAATGTTTTCTCTGTATTCTTTGTCAGAATCCTTTTTAAGTGATGAATACCAGAATTTGGTATTCAATTTATCAATAACGTCTTCTAGTGTGATAAATGGAAGGCAGACATTCATAAGTCCCTGCACATCTCCAATTTTAATATCAAGTGTTACAATTGCTATCATTTCATTTGGAGAAATAAACTGTGCGAACTGCGAATTTGTCTCAATTCTCTCTAGTCTTGGATGAATCTCAACCACGCCTTCCCATGGTTCTTCCAGAAGCTCAACACATTTAGACAAGACTCTTTCAATGATAATCATCTCGATTTCAGAAAAATCTCTGCTTTTTTCAAGAGCTTCTCCCTGCCCTCCGAGCATTCTGTCGATTATTGCAAACCCCAAGTTGTCAGCCAAATCCATTATTATGGTTCCATCAAGAGGATCCATATTAACCACCCCTAAAATAACAGGGTTAGACAAGGCATTTGAAAACTCGGAATAAGTAACCGCTTCTGAATTCATCACTTCAACAGTAACACTTTTTCTAAGATAGACCGGTAAATTAGTTGATAACAATCTGCCGTAATGCTCGAAAATATTCTCAAGCGTCCTTAGATGTTCCTTTGAGAACTTCGCCGGCCTGGCAAAATCATAACTCTTCACCGGTTTTTCAGTGGTATCTTTCATCTCATCGACATCAAGCTCACCACTGCTTAGCGCCTGCAGAAGACTATCTATTTCATTTTGTGATAATACGTCACCCAATCAAATACACCTTCTTTGCACATTATTGAACCATAATGCTTGAAAAGCTGACTCCGGTAATAAATGTAGAACCATACATCTCCTGAAGCGCTGCAGTAATTTCATCCTTGATACCAGCCTGGTCGCTTTCAACCTCTTCGGCTGTATGAGATGAAACCACTTCATTAATCTTATCTTTGACCATATCTTCCTTATCGCCAAGCGTTCCGTCTGATGCATACGTCTCATAATCTGCATTTTCTGAATCCATTTGAACTGCAACAGATATAACTGCCATATGAGCCTCGCCGTCAGACCCCGGCGTAAGATTTATGGTCATAGTCTCGCCATCATCAATAGAATACGAAACCGTAGTAGCCATACTAGAACTGCCGCCTGTCTTCGAAACAGCCGCTCCGCCTTCTAAATCCAAGTCTATCGCGCTTACCACTTCCGTAATCAGCTCATTGGCTTGCTTAGTCTGCGGAAGGATCGTAATGACCATAACAGCAGTCAGTGCCAGATTAGCAAAACAAAGCACCAATATAATAAGTGTAATCAGATTTTTCTTCATCAAAGTTCCTCTTTTCTAGTTTTGCTCTGAGTAGAACGAGTTATAAATCTTAATCTCAACACGTCTGTTCTTTGCTCGCCCTTTTGCAGTTGAGTTATCGGCTACAGGATCATATTGTCCTCTTCCCGAAGATTTCATCATTTTTTGTTTAAGTTTCGTGCTGCCGGCTAAATATTCCATAACATTAAGTGCTCTAAACGAAGACAACACATTATTATTTCTAAACTGAGATGTGTGAATAGGAACATTATCGGTATGCCCCTCAATCTCTATAGAATTCTTCGCATAATTTTCAAGAATCGTGCCAATCTTGTCTACAAACGGATAAGCGTCTTCTCTAATCTCAGCCTGTCCGGACTCAAAAAGCAGTGCTCCGTTAAGTGTAAGTTCAACATATTGAGTAGTAAAATCAATCTTAACGCCCGAGGTAATGCTTTGTTCTTTAACAAGCTCTTCAATCTTTTGAGCCATCTCTTCCGACTCAGCAAGTGCTTCTTCTTCAACAGTCTCTTGTGCCTGTTCTACACTCTCTTGTGAGCTGGAAGTATTTTGCTCAAGCTCTTGATCTGTCTGCCCTTTATTCTCCTGACTGTCGCTTTCTTCTTCACTGTCATCTTCCTGTGGTGTCTCCGCCGTATTCCCCTCATAATCGGATATACTAAAATAAACATCAAAATTCTCAAGCTGACTGATACCGGATGATATCAGTTGTCCTTCTCCTACCGAAGATCCTCCGGCCGGAAGAACACTAAAAGAACTTTGCAGCGAAGCTATAAGCAGCTCAAACTTCTCAGCATCAACAGAACTCATCGAGAAAAGCAACACGAAAAAGCAAAGCAACAAATTCATAAGGTCACTAAACGTGGCCATCCACGCCGGCGACCCGGCTGGTGGATCTTCTTGTTTTTTCTTTGCCATTATTCGTCACCTCCACCTTCTGAAATCGAGCTACGCGCTTCCGGTGAAAGGAAGGATTTAAGCTTTTCCTCTATAACCCTGGGGTTTTCCCCCGCTTGAATAGAAAGAAGTCCCTCTATCGTTACCTCTTTCATCTGAATTTCCGAATCATTATTTACCTTAAGTTTTGAACTCGAAGGATTGCAAAGCCAGTTTGCTATAAGTGAACCATAAAGCGTCGTAAGAAGTGCGACAGCCATGTTTGGTCCGATAGTATCAACATCTGTAAGGTTTCCAAGCATGTTAACCAGACCGATAAGCGTTCCAATCATTCCCCATGCAGGACCAAGCTCAGCCCATTTATCCCAAAATCCGATAACTTTTTTATGTCTTGATTCCACACATACAAGATCCGTCTCAAGGATACCCCTGACCAAATCCGGATCTGTACCATCTACAACAAGCATAATTCCTTTTTTAAGGAATTCATCTTCAATTCCACTTGCCGCCTCTTCAAGGGCTAATAGTCCTTCTTTACGAGCCGTATTCGAAAGCTCGATAACTGTCTTAATTACCTGTGAAGGATCATTGTTAGGATCCTTTAAAATGAGGGTCAAGCTCTTCGCTCCATTGATAATATCAGGAATCTTGTTACATGCAATAACGCCCGATAATGACCCTCCAATGGTAATAATAACCGATGATGTGTCTATAAAGCTATTAATGGCTGCTACTCCGGCTTCGCCGTTTATGATACCGAATACGACCATAACAACACCTATGACGAAGCCCGCAATTGTCGCCAAATCCATTTGTCATGCCACCTGCCTTTAATAAATCATTGTAATATAAAAATGGCACGATAAAATTCTCCATAAATCTCCCTTAATGCATCTTTGCATAAGATATATGTCAAGTTTTATCATAATACACAATTTTGACTATGCTATAATCTTACTAGATTTTGTATTAATTGTCTACACACTTTTTTTAAATAAATCGCCAAAATTTAAGGCTTTTTAAAAAATACGCCATTTTTAGCCCCACAACATGTTGTAGAAACACAAAGAGCCGACCCAAAATGAGTCGGCTCTTTATATGCTTATATTATTACCTCTTAAGATTGATAAGTTCTTCAAGCATTGTATCAGAAGTAGTAATTATTCTCGAATTAGCCTGGAAACCTCTTTGTGTAGTAATCATCGAAGTAAATTCCGATGCAAGATCTACATTTGACATCTCGAGTGCTCCGGTTGTCATGCTGCCTCCATCTGCCGTAATATCAACACCTATTCCATCAAAGTCTCCTGAGTTAAGTGTTGTCTGATAGCAGCTGTCTCCAAGTGCCTCAAGACCTGATGCATTAGCAAACTGCGCTACAGCGATCTGTCCTAGAAGCTCCGTATTACCATTATCATAGCTTCCGTATATTTTACCTGATGTATCAACAGAAACACCTGTAAGTGTACCAACCTTCTTTCCTGCACCGGTTGTTCCATCCGACGCACCTCTGTTAAGACCTGCGTTTGATGTTCCGCCGTTATCAACATTAGAAAGACCTGTAAAATCAACTGTTACATTACTAAAGTTACTTTCACCGGTAATTCCAAGTACAGATGAAAGCTCAGTTAAATTAAGTAGTCCAACTGTCTCTCCGTCGCCCAAAGAATTTAAATCATTGGTATCAGTATTGTTATCACTATTTTGTCCGTCATATATATTGCTAAAAGAGCCATCATTAGGATTAAAAAATACGGTCCATGAATTAGTTCCGCCCATAATAGATGCTGCTACAGCGGCACCTAATAATCCTGATTCTCCGGCATTATTAGTCGTATCATTTATATCAACAAGAGTAGTGCCATCGGCATCTATTACCTTAGTCAAAGAGAAATTGTATTTTCCGCTTGCAAGCTCAGCTGTGCTGTATGTTCCATCATTATTTGCATCAACTGGTGTCATCTTAAACTTAAGAGTATAACTATATCCTCTTTTATCATATACTGTAAGACTTGATACCAGTCCTTCGTCAGATACAAGATCCGAGTCTTTCTGATCAACAATACCTGAGAACATTGCCTGTGTTGTCGCTTCAGCATCCGACGTTGCATTATCGGCTGACATAATTCTAAGTGCAGATACTGTATCTTTTTGTATGTTTCTTGTAACCGTTCCATCCTCAGCAACTTCTTCAACAACCTGCCATCCCATTACATTATAGCCGGTAGATGCCATACATAAGTTTCCGGCACTGTCTACATAGAACGAACCGGATCTTGTAAACACATTCTCACTACCATTATTTACAATAAAGAAATTAGTGGTATTTGCATCATTAAGCATGATATCAAATGCGTTACCTGTTGATTCTGCCGCACCAGCGCTTGTGATTGATATCTTTGTTGCCGCAGTCGATACACCAAGACCAATCTGCTTAGCATTAACACCGCCGACACCGGTGGTCTCGTTAGCGCCTGATGCATGCTGGGTTGTCTGATACATTATGTCACTAAACGTAACTGATGATGATTTAAATCCTACTGTGTTAACGTTTGCTATATTGTTACCAATTACGTCCATTTTTGTCTGATGTGTCTTAAGACCTGCTACACCAGAATAAAGTGATCTCATCATAATAAGTGTCCTCCTTTTTCGAAAGACGCAGTGAGCTTTTTCTGTCAGTCAAAAGCCTCTAAGCCCCCATAAGGTCCGGCTATACTATAACTGCGCCATCAATATTTGTAAAAACATCTGCTTCATTTTCGCTTTGATCCATTGCTGTTACTACTGTCTTGTTTGGTACATTTACTATAAATGCCAAAGAATCCATAAGTACTAATGAATCATTAATGCCTTTTTGGCTTGCCTTTTGCAATCCTTCTTCCAATCTTGTGTTTTGCTCGGATGAAAGTGTTATGTTTCTTTCATCAAGTCTTTTTGCTGCATGCTTCGAAAATTTAATGCTATCATCTGCTTCGATGCTCTTTGACTGAAGTATACTTTCAAAAGACGTCTGAAACTGTGAATTTGTTATTGCATCCTTGCTATTATTATTTAAATACTGATCTTGTATCTGTCGGATGGAAGAAAAGGATGTATTAATCTTATTATCCATTTCATCACCTCAATCATTTGTTTATGAGCAAAACAAAATCTATTTCGCTTTATTATTCTTCTGCCTCACTCTCTGTCGCCGCTAAAAGTTCTTCGAGTTTTTCTTCAAGGCTTGTAAGAGTACTTAGTGCATCATCTTCTATAAAGCTCTTCTGATATGATGTAAGAGAATCATATACATCTCTCATAGCTTCTATAGCATCTTTGTCATCTACAGTTAATTCATCTACTGACGGAAGCGTGGATATTAATGTACTAAACTGTGATGAAAGTGATGCTGCCGTAAGATAGTCCGTATCGATTACTGTGTACAAATCACTCATTGAATATAAGTTACCGTCGATTCCAAGCTTCATCTCACCGTTTTCTTCCTGGATGTAATCAACATAACCGCTAACCTGCGATGACACACCTGCTGAATTTGTCGTCTCGATTATAACTTGTTTTCCGAGAAGCGCAGCTGCTTGTGAATTGCTGACTGCTGACTGTATATTCTGTAATTCTTCTACCTGCGAGAATGTTGCCAGCTGCGAAACATATTCCGTATTATCCATCGGTTCAAGCGGATCTTGATATTGCATCTGTGCCACTAAAAGCTGAAGAAACGCATCTTTATCAAGACTATTTGATGATTCTGATGAAGATGAGGAGCTTTCGGTTGCCGTATATTGCATTGTTCCGTTTACTACTGATGCTTCTATAGCCATCTGTTTCCTCCTTTACGCTGTTAAGTCTACCGAGTTTCCGTTATCTCTCATGATCTTTGCTGCAAGTTCTTCTTCTTCGGTAAGCTCGCCTTCTAATTCATCAAGAGAAGTTAAGTTTAGATTTCTTTTGGATCTTCCTCCCTCAGAAGACTCGCCTCCTCTATTTAACTGTTCATCATAATTTTGCTGCGCATTTCCTTCTAAGTTTTGTTCGAACTTGTGTGGTTGCGCTGTAACTTCTACTGCCTCAACTTTAAGCCCCTGCATATTAAGTGTCTCTTTTAAACCATTTATCTGAGATGCTAAGGCTTCTCTTGCTGCTTCACTCTGCGCCGTAATCTGAGCTGTTATCTGTCCTGCTTCCTGAGCAACCTTGATATATACCTTACCGAGATTTTCAGGTGTAAGTTGAAGCTCAATGCTTGACGTATCAGCAGTAACATTTGTTGAAATATAGCTTGTTACCTGATTTAAAATATTGTTTGCCTGATCATAAGTAGTCGTTGTGTATGAAACCTGCTGCATTTGTCCCTCAAAAGTAACTGTGGTTGAAGTCGTCTGAGTAGCATTCGTTGCTGTTGTCTGTGTCCCTTCAGATATGCTGCTTGCAAGGTTTTGATTTGTGTTTTGATTACCTTTAGCATTATCACTGTTATTCGACGCCGTCTCTTCACTTGTATCTTCTGATACATTTTGCTGTGCCCCCAGAGTTGTCGCATCTTTTGTAAGGGAATCTTTAATTAAAGTTTCGTCATTAGTTTCTATTTCGACTTTAATAGTTTGATTATTTTCGCCGCTTATGCTTACTTGCTCATCCGAAATGATTTCTGCTGCAACTGCGTTTTCACCAACCATAGTCTGATTTGCTTGGTTCAAATTATCCGGACCGTTTTGATTAGCTTCAGGCATTGGCGAAGGCTCAATAATCTCTTTTGGTATAACTGCCTGCTCATCGACATTAAGCTCGCCGCTATCAATCATGTCTTGAATAATGCCCAGCTGCGCATCATTTAGATTTGTCTGCTGCATTATATCTTCTGTCAGCTGCTGCATTTGTGTAAAAATTTGTGATATGTTCTCATCTAAAAGAATTGTCATATCATCCATAGGCTGATTAGTGATATTTGTTACAACTTCGATAAGATTTTGAGGATTCATAAGGTCTGTCATTGTAAGCGAAAGCTGTTCTAACACATTTGTTATCTCTTCTTCGGATACATCAAGCTCATCCATTAAAATCCTGCTAACCTGCTGCGTGAAATCACTAAGTTCTTCGGCGACATTGCTGACATCAACCAGATTTGCATCATTTTCTGTGTCAATCATATCTGCCGCATAAGTCGTAGATTCTTGTTCCTTTAGTGGCATTTCTGATTTTGGCGATTGGCTCTTATCCAAAACAAAAACACCTTCCTTGTCCCTAATGGAAGCACTGTCGTTTTTGTTAACCGTGCCCATAAGCGTCTTCGAAAAAGCACTATCTGACGTCTTAATGTCATTTGAAGATGTCAAATCGTTATTCGAAGCAGATAATGAAGGTGTAAGATTAGAGACCAAAGTGGCTAAATTTGCCGCCTGTGCCTGTGTATTACCTAGTATCTTCAAGGCTTTCCTCCTTTCTGAATGTGTAAATTGATGGTGACATATGTAAAAGCCAAATAGCTTTTGCACCTTGGATAATCATTCCGGGTCCATCATAACGGTGAGCTTTGCAGCTATATCCGTATCCATTTTCCCGAGAATGGCACTGCTGGTGTCAGCATCCATATTTTTCAGAATTTTAGCAACTAATTTGAGATTTCCAGTCATTTCGTTAAAAATGCTTGCAGCTTCTGAAGCCTTCATATTCGAATACATAGCTACATAATCTTCAATTTCGGAATCCAATTCCTGTTGCTCGAGTACTTCCTTGTAGATCAATTCTGCATTTGTAGGATCAATACTTTCGTAATATTCCTGATATTCTTTTATATCGGGTGCTTTGTCATTAAAAACAACCTCTTCATCAAATTTTAATTTTTCTTCTTCGAAATTTTTTTGTTCTTCTTCGAATTTTTTAAGTCTGGCGACCTCCGTTTTAAGCTCATCTATCTTGCTTTTATAAGAACTTTCGTTGTTTTGAGCCTCCTGAAGCAAAAGCTCTAATTCTTTAATTCTGTCTAATGCTTCTTCCAAAGTATCATAGCCTGCTTCTTCATCACTTATAGATACACTTCCGGAATCTATAGCGCTTGATGGTAATATTTTATTAATATACGGAACATCTTTAAGAATAGGCGTCATAATCGAAGAGCCAAATCCTCCCACGTCCGCTTTAATAATCAGCGCAAGAATGGCAAGCCAAACCACAATGATAATAGCGGTAACAAATACCACTACAATCTTAGAACCCGCTTGTTCATCATCTTCGTCTTCAAAGACTTCGCCATTTTTTTTGGCCTTTTTTTTGGCTTCTTTAGCTGCTTTTTTCGCTTCTTTTTTTGCGGCTTTTGCAGCTTTTTTATCTTCTTTTTTTTCTACTTGGGAAGCATCATCATTTATGTTATTATCAGCCATATCATCTCTCCTTGTTCAAGTCTCGCTCGCGAGACTTGGCGCGGGATTTGCGTCAGCTTTAGCTGACATATTTCATGTGCAAATCCCTGCGCATC
>CAJOPM010000193.1 GCA_905236225.1 uncultured Eubacterium sp. | reverse complement strand
GCTTTTGATGCGCACGGATTCGGACAGGAATTTGTCTGCTGAAGCAGACCCGAATCCGGCGCGCAAGACTCGCGAGCGAGTCTTGACCTTTGTCGCGGTCAAAGCTTTAAGAAAGTCTTGACCATGGCAACTAATATATTAATTCTCACAGTTTCAGGGGGAGAGTATGCAAGAAAAGATTACAGCATTGTTTGACGAAAGAAGCTTTACCCAGCTTCTTGAAAATGTACAAGAGGGTGTTATCACAGGATACGGACAGATAGAGTCTTCACTTGTGTTCGTGGTCTCATCGGATAAGGAATCTATGGGCGGATCCATATCCATCGGACATGCAAATAAGGTTATCAGACTTCTAGATAAAGCCAGGGCGGCTTCTGCACCGGTAATATTCCTGTTGGATTCATCCGGAGTAAGATTAGAAGAATCTGCACAAAGTGCGCAAGGACTAGGTATGCTTATAAATGCCATAGCCCAATTTAAAGGGATCGCTCCGCTTATAAGCATAGTTTGCGGCAATGTTGGAGGAGCTTTTTCGACGATTTGTTCACTTTGTGATTTTAACTTTATGCTAAATGACGCAGCTCTTTATATAAATGCGCCTCTTAGCGTTAAGGACAGCAAGGAGGATACGTCAGATAGCAAATTCCAGGCATCGGCAGGATATGTTGATTATGCCGGAAGTTTTAGCGATATAACAGCAAAGATTAGAGGGCTGATTCCTCATATTCCGCTCTCCTATGCTGATAGTCGCGTGATGAATGACATTGCAGATGACTATAACAGAGCAGTGGATATCGAGGGAGAGGAACTTAATATAGCAAGCATATTTAGCAAGATTTCCGATGAAGGCTATACCTTCTCATACAGAGACGGTTTTTCGCCAAACGTGCATTGTGCAATTATTAGCCTTGGCGGAATCAGCGTTGCGGCAATCGGTGCAGGTGGCAGCGATGAGGGAACATATCTTAGCGGACAAGATGTAGAAAAAGCGACAGATTTTGCAATTCTGGCAGATCAGCTTGATATGCCCGTTCTTCTGTATTTGAATTATGATGGATATGAAAGAACTATTCATAGTGAAGTTTGCCTTAGAAGAAGACTTTCAAGGTTCGCTAAAGTTATTTCGCAGACAGAGGTTCCCGTAGTTACAGTCTATGGAAAGCAGGCGGTCGGATCGTTCCAGGTATTTGCCGGAAATGCAATAGGCGCAGATATTACTTATGCGCTTGAGGATTCTAACATTAGCCTTTTAGAAGCTGAAGAGATTAAGAAAATCACAGGAATTAAAGAAAGCAACAGCTTAGAAGATATGCTTAAATGTGGATATTTGGACGGAGTAATCCCTAAGTCGCAGCTTAGAAAGTATTTAATATCAGCATTTGAGATGTTATATACCGCATAGAGTGGAGATTTATAAATTGATGAAGATAAAACATTATTCGTTAAAATACATAATCTGTATCCTAATCGGTTTGATTGCTGTTAGTATTTTCCCTATGTGTGGATTTGCAGCAAATGATAAGGATATTGATGAATACAAAGACGATATAGAGACATATGTTGAGAATATTTGCTCGCAGCTAAGTTCGTATTCGGGTGATCAGCTTTTAGAAGTTGAAGCGTATTATGAGCAACTTCTTGAGCAAACTCCGGATGATGAGGATGCGGCAATGTTTCTTGAACTTACCAAAGAATGGATTGAGGTCTCATCAGAGATTGGAGATGTAATCGGTTATGGTGATTTCAAGATTGAAAAGGCCGGTAAATCATATAATGCGATTATAGAAATAGACGGCACCAAAAGAGATGCTCATCTTACAGCGGTTTACGCAAAATACGATTTGGTCAACCCTACAGCCATAAATGCTGAGCTTGAATATACTTTTGGCGAGAAAATGAGTACAGCAGGAATCAATGTGGTTATAGGAATTGCGACAGTATTTATCATTCTGATTATTATTTCGCTAGTTATATATGCATTTAGATTGATACCGGCTCTACAGGCTAAATTTGCCGAAAAGAAAGAAATGGTAGCGCAAGCGGACGAGAAGGTTACACTGCTTTCCAGCAATCAGGATATAAGAACGCAAGACGATGATGATGAAGAAGTAGTTGCTGCGATAATAGCAGCGATTGTAGCATATACAGGGCAGTCAGCAGATGATTTTGTAGTTAAGAAAATAAGGAGAAGAAGATGAAAGAATACACAGTAAAAGTTAACGGCAAGGTATATGATGTTTCAGTAGTTGAAAAGGGTGGCACAATCCCTCAGAGTGTACCTGCAAGTACGCCAGCACCGGCTGCATCGCCGGCAGGGGCTTCTGATGGCAAAAGCGGCAGTATCAAGATTACTGCAGGGGCAGCCGGAAAAGTATTTAAGATAACAGCATCGTCAGGTACAAAGGTAGAAGCCGGAGATACTATATTAGTGCTCGAAGTAATGAAAATGGAGACACCGGTTGTTGCACCTAAGGCAGGAGTTGTGGCATCGATAGAGACTTCAGAGGGAACTGCTGTAGAGGCAGGAGATCTCTTAGCAACTATGAATGAAGCGTAAATATTTAAGTAGGCATAGGGAGAACTTATGAGTTATATACTAGATACAGTATCCAACTTAATAGGTCAGATGGCATTTATGAATCTGACGGTGGGCAACTTTATTATGATAGGTGTGGCCTGCGTATTCTTATATTTGGCTATTGCTAAAGGCTTCGAGCCACTTCTTTTGGTACCGATTGCATTTGGTATGTTATTAGTCAATATTTATCCGGACATTTTAGCATCGCCAGAAGAAACGTCAAACGGCGTAGGCGGAATGCTATATTACTTCTATCAATTAGATGAATGGTCTATTTTACCATCGCTAATATTTATGGGTGTTGGCGCTATGACGGACTTTTCACCGCTTATAGCTAATCCGATATGTTTCCTTATGGGAGCGGCTGCGCAGTTTGGTATATATTGCGCATACTTGCTGGCTATATCATTTGGATTCTCGGGAGAAGCAGCGGCAGCTATAGCGATAATTGGTGGAGCCGACGGTCCGACGTCGATATTCTTAGCCTCTAAGCTGGGACAGACGGCACTTATGGGACCGATTGCGGTGGCGGCATATTCATATATGTCACTTGTCCCGATTATTCAGCCTCCGATTATGAAGCTCTTTACTACGGAAAAAGAGCGTAAGATACATATGGAGAATCTTAGACATGTAACCAAGCTTGAAAAGATTCTTTTCCCGATAGTTGTTACAATTATAGTCTGCATTATTTTGCCGACTACGGCACCGCTTGTCGGTATGCTTATGCTTGGTAATTTATTCAGGGAATGCGGCGTTGTAAGACAGCTTACAGAGACTGCGTCAAATGCGATGATGTATATAGTCGTTATTTTGCTCGGTACATCTGTAGGCGCATCGACATCGGCAGAAGCATTTCTAAATGTGAGCACGCTCAAGATAGTAGTGCTCGGATTGGCGGCATTTGCTGTGGCGACAATGGCAGGAACATTGTTTGGCAAACTGCTGTGTAAGATATCAGGCGGTAAAATTAATCCGCTTATCGGCTCGGCAGGAGTATCAGCCGTACCTATGGCAGCGCGAGTTTCTCAAAAAGTTGGAGCTGAGGCGGATCCTACAAACTTTTTACTTATGCATGCTATGGGACCGAACGTGGCCGGTGTTATCGGTACAGCTGTGGCAGCGGGTATGTTTATGGCTATTTTCGGAGTATAGGAACGACAGACGTATTATAAAGCGGCATTTAACCCGGCCTAATAAACCACCCGCCTTTTATAGAAACGAGGGCGAATTGACAAGCTGGGAGAAAGGAGAAAATCCAATAATCAACCGATGATTGGATTGTATGAAAATTAGATGGCAAATGAAAAAAGACCGGTAAAAATAACAGATACCACATTGCGTGATGCACATCAGTCGCTTATAGCGACCAGAATGACTACAGAGCAGATGCTTCCTATTGTTTCGCAGATGGATGATGTAGGTTTTAATGCTATAGAATGTTGGGGCGGAGCGACATTTGATGCGTGTCTTAGATTCCTTAAAGAAGATCCTTGGGATAGATTAAGGAAACTAAAAGACGGCTTTAAGAAAACTAAACTCCAAATGCTTTTTAGAGGACAAAATATATTGGGATATAAGCCTTATCCTGATGATGTAGTTGAATATTTTGTCCAAAAGTCAATAGCAAACGGAATTGATATTATCAGAATTTTTGATTGCCTAAATGATGTCAGAAATCTCGAAACTGCTGTAAAAGCATGCAACAAAGAAAAAGGTCATGCACAGGTTGCTCTTTCGTACACATTAGGTGATGCATATACACTTGATTACTGGATGCAAACAGCTAAAAGCGTAGAGGAAATCGGAGCAGATTCTTTGTGCATAAAAGATATGGCAGGGCTTTTGCTTCCAAAAGATGCGTATGATCTTATCAGCGCACTAAAGAGCGCAACCTCTCTTCCGATTGAGCTTCATACACACTATACATCCGGAGTGGCATCGATGACATGTATGAAAGCGGTTGAGGCCGGATGTGACATTATAGATACGGCTATGAGCCCGTTTGCACTGGGAACCTCACAGCCGGCAACAGAGGTAATGGCAAGAGCGTTTGACGGAACAGAGTATGAGACGGGACTCGACCAGAAGAAATTAGCAGCAATCGCAGATTATTTCAGACCGATCAGAGAAGAAGTCTTAGAGAGCGGTCTTATGAATGTAAAGGTGCTTGGAGTAAATATACAGACACTGTTGTACCAGGTACCCGGTGGAATGCTTTCTAACTTGATATCACAGTTAAAAGAGCAGGGCAAGGAAGAAAAATTCGAAGAGGTGCTTGAGGAAGTTCCAAGAGTCAGAAAGGATTTAGGATCGCCTCCACTTGTTACACCATCTTCTCAGATTGTAGGAACGCAGGCTGTCTTTAATGTGCTTATGGGAGAACGCTATAAAGTAGCTACTCAGGAGACAAAAGACATATTGCTCGGTAAATACGGTAAGACGGTTAAGCCTTTTAATCCCGAAGTTGTAGACAAGGTATTGGGCGCTGACAAGGATAAAGCAATTACCTGCAGACCGGCAGATTTGTTAGAGCCTGCGCTTGATAAATATGAAAAAGAAGTGGCCGAGTGGAAGATACAGGACGAAGATGTGCTTAGCTATGCGCTGTTTCCACAGGTGGCGCTTGATTTCTTCAAATACAGAAAGGCTCAGATGAGTGGCGTAGATGATGATTTGATAGACAAAGAAAATAAAGCTTATCCAGTATAGAGAATCCGGCCTAAGGGCCGGATTTTTTTGACGATTTAGACGCAGATATCAATATAGTACCTTTTTCTTGCAATAGACGTTGTTAAAACTTATAATAGTAAGTCGTAGCAGGTTTACTTAAGCGCAGATGATGATAGATTTGCGATATTAAGAGGTAAGTATGAAATTTAGACCTTGTATAGATATTCATGATGGGCATATAAAACAGATAGTCGGTAGTTCGGTTTCAGATAAGAAAGATGATGTTTTAGAGAATTATGTATCTACAATGGATGCAGATTATTATGCAAGACTCTATAAGAAATACAATCTTAGAGGCGGCCATGTGATTATTTTAGACAAGGCAGGCAGCGATTCTTACGAAGATTCAAAGAAACAGGCGATAGCAGCGCTGCGAGCCTATCCTGACGGTTTGCAGGTCGGCGGAGGTATTACACCGGAGAATGCCGCTGAGTTTATTGATGCAGGCGCTATGCAGGTCATAGTGACGTCATATGTTTTTTCTCAAGGGAAAATAAATGAGGAAAATCTTAAAAGAATTTTTAAGACAGTTGGGAAGAATAGGCTGTGTCTTGATTTGAGTTGCCGAAAAAGAGGCGATAGTTATTACGTTGTTACGGACAGATGGCAGCGATTTACGGACGAAATTTTTTGCGAAGAGCTGCTTGATAGATTAAGCGAATATGCATCAGAATTTTTAGTGCACGGAGTCGATGGCGAGGGCAAAAGATCCGGTATCGAAGAAGAGGTAATTAGGATTATGTCCAGGTGGGGTAAATCTCCAATGACATATGCCGGAGGTGTCGCTGAGTATGAGGATATTTCGCTGGTAAGAAGACTTGGTAATGATAAGATAGACATTACGATAGGCAGCGCTATGGAGACGTTTGGAGGCGCATTAACAATAGATAGGGTAATTGAGGAGTGCAACAGATGAGCAGATATACCAAAGAAGATATTTTGAATATAGTAGAGCAAGAGGATATAGAATTTATCAGACTGCAGTTTACCGATATGTTCGGAATGATTAAGAATGTAGCTATTACTGCAGGTCAACTGCCAAAGGCTCTTGATAACAAGATTATGTTTGATGGATCCTCTATTGAGGGATTTGCAAGAATTGAAGAGTCGGATATGTATTTGGTTCCGGATCTGACCACGTTCGAAATATTTCCGTGGCATGCGCATGAAGGCGGAGTGGCTAGAATAATTTGTGATATTTACACTCCTGATGGAAAACAATTTGACGGAGATCCAAGATATGTTTTAGAAAGAGCTATAGAACATGCAAGAGAAGAAGGATACGAATTTAACGTAGGTCCTGAGTGTGAGTTCTTTCTCTTTCATACGGATGACTATGGTCAGCCGACGACAGTATCACATGAGAGAGCGGGGTATTTTGACTTAGGTCCTATTGACCTGGGAGAAAACACCAGAAGAGATATTATACTTTGCTTAGAACAGATGGGATTTGAGATAGAGGCATCTCATCATGAAGAAGCGCCTGCGCAGCATGAAATAGACTTCAAATACGAAGATGCTATGCATACTGCGGATAATATAATGACATTTAAATTAGCTGTAAAGACTGTGGCAAAACAGCACGGCATGTATGCGGCATTTATGCCGAAGCCTAAATATGAAGTTGCGGGCTCCGGAATGCATATTAATATGTCTTTGTCTAGGGATGGCAAGAACATTTTTGCAGATGAATCAGATGAGCTCGGGCTTAGCAAGACGGCATATTATTTTATCGGTGGACTTATGAAGCATGCTCCGGCAATGTGTGCAATTACTAATCCGATTGTAAATTCATACAAAAGACTTGTGCCGGGATTCGAAGCTCCTAATCACATCGCATGGTCTGCAGTTAACAGAAGCCCGCTTATCAGGATACCGGCATCAAAAGGCAAGTCAACCAGATTAGAACTTAGAAATCCCGATCCGGCAGCCAATCCATATTTATGTTTGGCAGTATGCTTAGAGGCCGGACTTGACGGAATTAAGAATAAGATTATGCCTCCAGAACCGGTCAGACAAAATATTTACGATATGACGCAGGAAGAGCTTGATGCGGCTAAAATCAAATCGCTGCCAAGCAATTTGCTTTTGGCTGTAAATGAGCTTGAGAAAAGTGATTTTATAAAGAATGTTTTAGGAAAGCATATATCACAGAAATATATTGACGCAAAAAAAGAAGAGTGGAACAGATATTGCAGACAGGTTTCTGAATGGGAGATAGAAGAATATCTCTATAAATTCTAACAGCTTTAACGCTTTAGACAAGATCTAACCGCAGAAAGGGAGGTTGACCTTTGACGAGTGTTATAATAGCGTTTCCCAAACCTGAGATTGCAAGAACAATAAGAAACATTCTAATAAGAGCCGGATATGAAAATGTCACGATATGCGCCACAGGTGCACAGGCACTCTCAAGAGCCAATGAGCTAAGCTTCGGTGTTGTGATAAGTGCATATAGATTTAGTGATATGACATATTATGAGTTGGCAAAATATATGCCTGATACTTTTTTAATTTTACTGATAAGCAGCAAAGATATTACTCGCGAAAAAGAATCCAAAATCATAAGACTTTCTATGCCATTACAGGTACAAAGCTTTGTTACGCAGATGAGAATACTTGATGAGAGGATAAGCAGGCTAAAAAAAGAAGCCAAGGACAGACCTAAGATTAGAAGCAGCAAAGAGCGCTTACTTATTGTTCAGGCTAAGGAACGCCTTATGAAAGAATATAATTTGACCGAAGAACAAGCGCACAAGAAACTTCAAAGACTAAGTATGGATACGGGCAAGTCACTTATTACGATTGCAAAGGAGGTACTATGAGATTTACAAAGATGCATGGAATCGGAAATGACTACATATATGTAAATTGCCTTAAGGAGAGCATTGAGAATCCAAGCGAGCTGTCTAAAAAATTAAGTGACAGACATTTCGGAATAGGATCCGATGGATTAATTTTGATTTACCCTTCAAAGGTTGCAGACTTTGAAATGCGCATGTATAATTCAGACGGTTCAAGAGGAGAAATGTGTGGCAACGGTATACGATGCGTCGGTAAATATGTTTACGATAAAGGCCTTACGACTAAGGATCATCTTACAATAGAAACTCTTGCGGGAATTAAGAAATTAAAGCTTGAGATAGAAGAGGGCAAAGCTAAGCGCATTAAAGTAGATATGGGCGCACCTATATTAGAGGGAAAATTAATTCCGGTAAATAATTTTGAAGGAAGAGTTATAAAAGAGCCGTTAAAAGCAGGCGGCAGAGAATATGAGATGACATGTGTATCTATGGGTAATCCGCATTGCATTATATTCGGCTCTGATCTGGAAAAATTAGACATTGAGACTCAAGGCGCAGCAATTGAGAACCATGAGATGTTCCCGAATAGAATAAATGCTGAGTTTGTAGAAGTTATTGATAAAAATACAGTCAAGGTAAGAGTGTGGGAAAGAGGAGCAGGAGAGACTATGGCTTGCGGAACCGGCGCATGTGCCGTGGCTGTCGCAGGTATTATTAACGGACTTTTGGATAATGAAGTAACAGTTAAGCTTAGAGGTGGAGATTTAAAGATTTCATGGGATGGCGACACTAAAAGCAGCGTATTTATGACAGGTGAAGCCACCACAGTATTTGAAGGCGATGTTTGCATATAGCATTTGGTTAAATAATATAGATTAGTATTTGAAAAATAGGAGGAAAACAATGTTTCACGCAAATGAGAATTATTTAAAATTACCCGGTAGTTATCTTTTCAGCACGATAGCAAGAAAGGTAAATGAGTTTTCACAGGCTAATCCCGATAAGGAGATTATTCGTCTTGGAATAGGAGATGTTACGCAACCGCTTGCGCCTGCTATAGTTAAGGCACTGCACGATGCTGTTGATGAAATGGCAGATGCATCTACATTCAAAGGTTATGCACCGGACTTGGGATATGATTTTCTGCGCAAGACTATCTGCGAGAACGATTACAAGGCAAGAGGATGCGATATAACAGAAGATGAGATATTTGTATCGGACGGAGCTAAGTCTGATTCCGGAAATATTCAAGAACTCTTTATGCCGGGCGATAGAATTGCAGTATGTGACCCTGTATATCCGGTTTATGTGGATTCTAATGTTATGGCAGGCAGATGCGGTGATTATAACAAAGACACCGAGACATGGAGCAATGTAATATACATGCCGACAACTATGGAAAATGGATTCGTACCTGAATTTCCCAAGGAGACTCCTGATATTATATATCTTTGTCTTCCCAATAATCCGACAGGTACGACTCTTACTAAGACGCAGCTTCAGGAGTGGGTTGACTACGCAAATAAGAATAATGCGGTAATCATATACGATGCAGCATATGAAGCATATATTTCGGAAGATAATGTAGCACATTCTATATATGAATGCGACGGTGCAAGAACATGTGCAATAGAGATTAGAAGTTTCTCTAAGAATGCAGGATTTACAGGAGTGCGTCTTGGATTTACTGTTGTACCAAAAGACCTCAAATCAAAGGATGGCGTATCTATGAGAGATTTATGGGCTCGGCGTCATGGAACAAAATTCAATGGTGCACCTTATATACAGCAAAAAGCTGGCGAGGCAGTATATTCTGAGGAAGGAAAGAAACAGCTTAGAGAGCAGGTTGCATATTATATGAAAAATGCAGCAGCAATAAAGAATGGATTAAAGGATGCAGGTTTTACTGTATTTGGAGGTGTTAATGCACCATACATCTGGATGAAAACTCCCGATAAGATGTCATCCTGGGATTTCTTTGATTACCTGCTTGAGAAGGCAAATGTTGTTGGTACTCCCGGATCAGGATTTGGACCTAGTGGAGAAGGGTACTTCAGACTGACTGCATTTGGAAGCTATGAAAATACGCTTGCAGCGTTAGAGAGAATTAAAAAGCTATAATGAGTAGTAGATAGTAAGGAGCAAATGAAATGATTTCAAAGAGAATGCAAACCTCCCTTGATAACGCAGTATCTATTCGTGATATTTTCGAGGAAGGCAAGAAATTGGCAAAGATCTACGGTAAGGAAAATATATATGATTTCAGTATTGGAAATCCGAGCGTAGAGCCACCGGCAATAGTAAATGAAACACTTAAAGAGATATTAGATACACAGGATGCGCTTTCGCTTCATGGATATCCCTCAAATGTAGGGCATCCGGAAGTGCGTCAGTGCGTGGCAAATTATCTAAATGATAAGTATGATATGAATTACGGCGAGGAAAATATAGTTATGACTTCCGGAGCTGCATCTGCTATCGCACTTTTATGCAATACTTTGCTGGATTATCAGGATGAGGTCATTACATTTGCGCCTTATTTTTGGGAATATAAAAGCTACGTAGAGACACTCTACGGAGTGCTCGTGCCTGCACTTTGTGATCAGAAGAGCCTTCAGCCTGATGAAAAAACTTTTAGAGAGGCCTTTTCTGAGAAAACGCGTATAGTTCTTATTAATACACCAAATAATCCTACCGGCGCAGTTTATACCGAAGAATCCATCAAAATGGTAACAGATGTTCTTAGGGAGATGGAGAAGAAGTATAATCATCCGATTTATCTAATCTCCGATGAACCATACAGGAAGCTTTCTTATGGAATTGAGATACCTTATATTCCGCACTATTATGATGATACTATAATAGTTTATTCTTTTAGTAAGACATTATCTATCCCCGGAGAGAGAGTGGGATATGCTGCACTTACTCCGCAAATGGCTGACTGTGCGAACGTATTTGCAGGACTTACAGCATCTCTTAGATATATGGGATACGTAAATGCACCCTCACTTCAGCAGAAAATGCTTCTTAAGTGTATTGATGCAACGGTAGATGTTAGCATATATGAAAAGAATAGGGATCTTCTTTATAATAGTTTGACTGATATTGGATATGAATGTATTCATCCCGATGGCGCATTTTATCTTTTTATGAGAGCGCTTGAAGAAGATGATTGGAAGTTCTGTCAACGTGCAAAAGAAGAAAAGATATTGATGGCTCCCGGTAAGGCTTTTTATGGTCCGGGATTTGTAAGAATTTCCTATTGTGTACCATATAAAGTGGTAGAGGACTCTATTCCGGCATTTAAGCGCCTTTATGACAGTTATCAGGTGAGCTGATGATTTATACAGAGAAAATAAAACAAAGAAAACAGTTTAGAAAGATACGTCAAGGACTTAGCATGGAATATGTAAACGATGCAGCAGAAGGTATATTGGAAAATCTTAATTTTTTCCTTCTCCTTAAGCAACCTGATGCATTGCTGGTTTATCATCCTTTAGGGAAGGAAGCTTCTCTGCTTCCGTTTGTCAACGAAATGTGGGATGCCCAGGTAGAGATTGCTTTTCCAAGAGTAGAGGAATGTGGACTTAGGTTCTATACTGTAGACAACCTCGATCAGCTTGAAAAAGGAAGCTTTGACATAATGGAGCCCAAACTAAGCTGCAAGCCTTTTGAATTTGAAGGCAAGGAAATAGCAGTACTTACTCCCGGAGTAGTATTTGATGAGCAGGGCAGCAGAATGGGATATGGCAAGGGATATTATGACAGTTTCTTTACGCAGCACCCGGAAGTCCTTAAAATTGGGATAGCTTATGAGGCTCAGATGGCTGATAAGGTAGTTTCGACAAAATATGATATTAAGATGGATTTAGTTATAACCGATACAGCTATTTATAATACGTCTAATGACAATACCCGCATCTGATAAAGGCGCGGGTTATTGTTACATTAAATATAGAAAAGAGGATTTATAAAGTGAATATTAAAAGAGAGGATATTAGAAATATCGCAATTATTGCCCATGTAGATCATGGTAAGACTACGCTTGTAGATGAACTTTTAAAGCAAAGCGGAGTGTTTAGGCAGAATCAAGAGGTCGCTGAAAGAGTAATGGACTCAGGCGATATAGAAAGAGAAAGAGGTATTACTATACTCTCAAAGAACACTGCAGTATATTATAACGACATTAAGATAAATATTATTGATACGCCCGGGCATGCAGACTTCGGGGGAGAAGTTGAGCGAGTTCTTAAAATGGTTAACGGTGTTGTTCTGGTTGTAGATGCATTTGAAGGAGCTATGCCCCAGACGAAATTTGTGCTTATGAAAGCGCTTGCGCTAGATCTTCCGGTAATAGTATGTATTAATAAGATTGACCGTCCGCAGGCAAGACCGGATGAGGTTATAGATGATGTATTAGAGCTGTTTATGGATCTTGATGCATCTGATGAGCAGCTTGATTGTCCGTTTATCTATGCATCTGCAAGAGATGGGTACGCTATAAGAAACCTTGATGATGAGAAGAAGGATATGACTCCTCTTTTTGAAACAATTATAGATTACATACCTGCTCCCGAGGGTGATCCTGACAAGTCGACACAGGTTCTTATCAGTACGATTGATTATAATGAGTATGTCGGAAGAATAGGAATCGGCAAGGTGGATAATGGTTCGCTTAAGATGAATCAGGAGGCAGTTGTTGTAAATGCGCATGACCCGGAAAAATCCAAAAAGGTAAGAATAAGCCGCCTTTACGAATTTGACGGTCTTGATAAAGTTGATGTGGATGAGGCTAAAATCGGTTCTATAGTAGCAATTTCAGGAATAGCCGATATTCATATAGGTGACACTATTTGTTCGGTTGATAATCCGGAGCCGATACCGTTTCAAAAGATATCGGAGCCGACACTTTCTATGAATTTTATTGTAAATGATTCGCCGTTTGCAGGGCAGGAAGGCAAGTTCCTTACATCAAGACATATTAAGGACAGACTCTTAAGAGAGCTTAATACCGATGTCTCGCTTCGAGTAGAAGAGACTGATACAACAGACAGCTTCAAGGTATCGGGAAGAGGTGAACTACACCTTTCGGTCCTTATTGAGAATATGAGACGTGAAGGATATGAGTTTGCGGTAAGTAAGGCAGAAGTCCTTTATAAAACCGATGAAAACGGTAAGAAACTTGAGCCGATGGAGATTGCTTATATTGACGTGCCGGCTGATTTTACCGGTGCTGTAATAGAAAAACTCGGTCAGAGAAAAGGCGAGATGCAAAATATGTATCCTATAAGCGGAGGATATACCAGAATTGAGTTTAGAATTCCTTCAAGAGGTCTGATTGGCTATCGAGGAGAATTTTTGACAGATACTAAGGGTAACGGAATCATAAATACAATATTTGACGGATACGAACCATACAAGGGTGATATTGAGTATAGGAAGAACGGATCCTTGATTGCATACGAGACCGGTGAATCTGTAACATATGGTCTGTTTTCCGCGCAGGATAGAGGTGCACTCTTTATAGGACCCGGCGAAAAAGTATACAGTGGCATGGTTATAGGAGAAAGTTCCAGAGCGGAGGATATAGAGATAAATGTTTGTAAGAAAAAACATCTTACCAACACACGTACTTCATCCTCTGATGAGGCACTTACTCTTGTGCCGCCAAGAATATTAAGCTTAGAGCAGGCAATTGACTTCATTGATTCGGACGAACTCTTAGAGGTAACTCCACAGACGCTTCGAATCAGAAAGAGAATTCTAGATCCGCTTAAGAGAAAAAGAGCGGGTATGAAAAAATAGT
>CAJOPM010000192.1 GCA_905236225.1 uncultured Eubacterium sp. | reverse complement strand
CTTTTGATGCGCTTAAGATTTGCATATGAAATATGTCAGCTCCGCTGACGCAAATCTCGCGCCAAGTCTCGCGAGCGAGACTTGAAATGATTACTTAAATGAATTATATACGTGACCGTTTTTCATTGTATATCCTTTGTATTTTGCCAGCTCGCTTACGGTAACGAGCTGATATCCTTGATCTATTAATTTGGGTATAATCTGCAATGCGGCGTTCTTTGTGGGCTGATGAATATCATGCATAAGAACAATCGCACCATCATATTTTTTTGACATCACACAGCTGACGGTACTTGATGTGCTGCGTGTCTTCCAATCCAACGTATCAATTGACCATAAGATAAGCGGCTTGCCAACAATGCTCTTTACGGTTGAATCATATGCACCGTATGGAGGTCTCATTATAGATGTCTTTTCGCCTGTAATATTTTTGACCTTCGAATCTGTATTCTTTATCTGAGACGAAACACCTGATGATGAAAGCGATGTAAGCTTAGGATGCGAGTAACTGTGATTTCCGATTTCGCAACCGGCATCATAGGCAGATTTCAATGCGCTTTTATAGCTGTTTACGTTTTGACCCACAACAAAGAATGTTGCATGTGCATTGTATTTTTTTAGGCAGTTAACTATAGCTTGTGTATATTTGCCGGGACCATCATCAAATGTAAGCGCAATCATTTTGCCGTCAGGATCTATATAGGTTACTGTAACGGATACGGTAGCTGAAGCCTTGCTTTTGATTACCTTCCCATCTTTTTTATATACAGCTTTGATTTTATAATTGTATTTTTTGCCATCAGTGACCTTTTTGTCGGTATAACTGATTTTCTTTGTTTTTTTGATCAGCTTATATTTAGAAGCATCGGCTCCTTTTCTGTATATATAATACATCTTGGCTCCGGATACTTTATTCCAGCTAAGGTTTACAACGTCTCTTGAAGATGATGCGTAAACAGTGGGCGTATCTGGTTTTTGATACACAGCTTTTATTTTGGAAAAGCCGCTACTTGCCCAAGAATTTTTTGTGTATTTTGCTCTGATTTTATAATAATAAGCCTTGCCTGATGTTGTTGTCTTATCTGTATAAGTTGTTTTTGACGAAGTGCCGATTTTTTTGAAGCCTGATTTTTTCTTGTTGCTTCTAAATATTATATATTTATTTGCACCTGTAACCTCATCCCATTCAAGTTTGACTTTGGAAGATGATTTTATGGTGGCTTTCAGGTTGCCGGGTGATTGCAGCGGCACCTTGATGTTAGATACATCACTTGAATATACGGTGTCATTTACTACTGCATCAAGCCTGTAGTAGTAAATCCGTCCTCCTATTACGGCTTCGTCGATGTAGCTTTCATGGTCAGCCAGCCCGCTTGCGGTATATATTTCACTAAACGAGTCGGCTGTAGAAGCCGATTTGTATATTGCGTAGGTGGCCTCGGGATTCTCACATTCAAAGGATAGTTTTACTCCATAGTTGTCGGTAAGAGATATATCCAGAAGAGGTGTGATATCACCTGAGGAGTCTTGTTCATCATCTGATGGTTCAATAACTGTTTCCGATGGATCATCAGTCTCATCTGCAAATGTGATTTGTAAAAAAGAAAAAGATATAACAAACGAGAGTATAATTGAAAAGATTCGTTTGAGTGTTAAAATATTGAGTTTTTTCATAAAGCTTCCCCTCCTTAAATGCAATTATATCACAACTGCATAAAAAGTAGATTGCTTTTAAGTGGATATGACGATATACTAAATAACTGTAGCTGAAAATAGCTTTTAGGAGAGAATATGAGTACATATATAACAGCAGCAAAAAACAAATGTAACAAGAAAACAGGAAAGATGTTTATAGATGCAATTCTGGGCGGATTTATGATAGCCTCAGGCGGATTTGCATCACAGGTAATTACTGCTACAGGATTACCTAAAGCAGTAGCTGCGGCAGTGTTTTCAATAGGGCTGGTTATGGTGGTTTTAACAGGCTCTGAGCTCTTTACAGGCAATTGTCTTATGGTAGGCGGCATAGTTAAAGGCGAGCTTAGCATAAAGGAGGTTATTTATAACTGGATTATAGTATATTTGGGGAATCTGGTAGGTGCATTGCTTATGGCAATATCAGTAAGTGTTATAGGTATTAGCGAAGAGCAAACGGGCGTTATCATAGATGCTGCCAATACAAAACTAAGCCTTAGTACGCCCGAGATGCTCGTTAGGGGAATATTGTGTAATGTGCTGGTCTGTATAGCTGTTTGGATGGCTGTTAATGTAAATGAGACTATCGGTAAAGTATTTTGCGCAGCATTGCCGGTTTTCGTTTTTGTGCTTTGCGCTTTTGAACATAGCGTAGCGAATATGTTCTTTTTACCGGCGGCAGCTATGCTTCAGGGACACTTCTATCCTGCAATAATATATCAGATAGCTATAGTTACAATCGGAAATATAATAGGCGGCGGGTTAATTGGTGCTGCGCTGGAATTTAGAAGAAAATAAATATTTATGAATTATCTCAGTCGGATAAGCCCCCTTCCTCTAAGCGTAGCGAAGGTAGGGGTTATAACAAACTGGTCTCAGTCGGGGTTACCCTAAAG